>JAUIEE010000002.1 GCA_030428965.1 bacterium
TGGCGGTTACGTGCGGCCTACCTGGCCGACGCAACCGCCATCGTCGACGTCATGCGCGCGCGGCTGAGCGAGGTGTTCGGGATCCTGCCCCGGGCGGACATGGAGGTACGCGCGGTGGAAGCCTACCGCGAGGCTTCCGCGGGCAAGGCCTTCTACAGCCCCGGTACGCCGGACGGGAGCCGCCCGGGCATCTACTACGCGAACCTGTACGACATGCGCGACATGCCCCGCTACCAGATGGAGGCGCTGGCCTACCACGAGGGCATTCCGGGCCACCACATGCAGAACTCGATCGCCCGGGAGCTCGAGGGCGTGCCCGCGTTCCGCAAGTTCGGCCGCTACACGGCCTACGGCGAAGGCTGGGGCCTCTACTCCGAGCTGCTCCCCAAGGAGATGGGCTTCTACACCGATCCCTACTCGGACTTCGGGCGCCTGGCGATGGAGCTGTGGCGCGCCTCTCGGCTCGTAGTCGATACCGGCATCCACGCCCAGCAGTGGACCCGCGACCAGGCCATCGCCTACCTGATGACGAACACGCCCAACCCCGAGGGGGACTGCCGCAAGGCGATCGAGCGCTACATCGTCATGCCCGGACAGGCCACGGCCTACAAGATCGGGATGCTCGAGATCCTGCGCCTGCGGGAGCGCGCCCGGGCCCAGCTCGGGGAGGACTTCAGCCTGCGCGGGTTCCACGACACGCTCCTGGGAAGCGGCCCCTTGCCGCTCGAGATCCTGGCCGAGGAGATCGCGGCCTGGGTAGCGGGGAGCCAGGGCTGATCTCCACATGGACGGGCTTTCGCCCGGGGCGTTACCCTGGGTGCCCAACCCGAGGGAGGATCCCATGCAGAACCCCAGCCACTTCGTCTGGCACGACCTGAGTACGACCGACGTGGAAGACTCCAAGCGCTTCTACGGCGAGCTGTTCGGATGGAAGTTCGAGTCCAGCGAGAACGACCCCTATCACCACATCGTGGCCGGCGACCAGATGATCGGCGGCCTCCGGCGCAAGGAAGCCAACGAGCCCGGGCCTGCGAGCTGGCTGGGCTACGTGCTGGTCGATGAGGTCGCTGCCGCGGTCGAGAGAGCGACCGCGGCCGGAGGTCAGGTCTACGTGCCCGCCACGACGATGGACGGCGTCGGAACCTTCGCCGTCGTCGCCGATCCGACCGGCGGCGTGATCGCCCCCTGGAAGAGTGCGCGCGCCGAGGAGAACCAGACCAAGCCGATCTCCCCCGCCGAACACACTTTCTGCTGGGACGAACTGCTGACGAAGGACCCCGAAGCGGCCACCGGCTTCTACGGCCAGGTCTTCGGCTGGGGCAAGGAGACTCAGAACATGGGCGAGATGGGCGATTACACGCTGCTGACTCGCCCCGGCATCCCCAACCCGATGCGCCCGGGACAGGATGCCTGGGCCGGTGGCCTCTTGAAGGCTCCGCCCCAGGTGCCGTACTCGTTCTGGCTGGCCTACGTGAAGGTCGCGGACGCTGACGACGCCGCCGATCGAGCGCGTCGGCTGGGAGCCAAGATCGCCGTCCCCCCCCCGACATCCCCGAGGTGGGCCGCTTCTCTTCCTTAACCGATCCCCAGAACGCCGTCCTGGCCGTCATCGCGGATCCGAAGGGCTGACGCTTCACGAGTCCATCTCCTTCCGCCTGTGCATCGACTGTCAATCCACTAGGATCCGGCACGCTTCGTTGCCCCCACTCACCACCAAAGCAAGCCCATGAAATCGCGGTTCGTCCTCAGTCTGACCCTTGCTCTTTTCCTTGCAGCCTGCAGCGGATCGACCGATGCCTCGGAGAACGGCGCCGAGGGCGGCCCGAGCGCGAGCCCGAAGGGGACCTCGAGCTCGATCCTGAGTCCGGAGGAAGTTCCGGAGGACGAGGAAGGACTGAAAGAGGCCTACAGCGATCTGTTCGCCCAGATCGTCGAGACGATGGAAGGCATCGAGACGAAGACCGACCTGGACAAGGGCCTGAGCCACATCTCCAAGATGGGCCCGACGTTCCAGAAGATCATGGACCGCAGCGAGGAGCTCGGTTTCTCGGTGGACGAGGGTGCCTTTGGCGAGAAGGTCTCCGCCCTGGCCGACCGGATGCAGACCGCGATGAAGGGGGTCGTGCAGAAGTTCCCGACCGAAGCCATGCGCATCATGAACGCCATGACCGACGTGACCGGCGGCGTCGGAGGGCGCTGAGTCCCGGAGCGGTACGGGAGGCGGCCGTCTGGTTCCAGCCCGTCCCAGGCATAGTTCCAACGGACGAGCTCCACGCGACCTGGCTCCATGGCCGCGGGCGTCCGACCGCGGGCTCACCGACTCGCTCGGTGATGCGCTCGAATCCCACTGGCAAGATTGAGAGCAGCTCTCCGCCCCTCCCATGGACGCCCCCCACAACAACCCCGATCGCATCGGCGACTACCGCATTCGCCGCAAGCTCGGCGAAGGGGGCATGGGAGCCGTCTTCGAGGCCGAGCAGGACAATCCCCGTCGAACCGTCGCCCTGAAGGTCGTCACAGGCGGCGTGCAGTCGGAGGAGATGCGGCGACGCTTCGAGCAGGAGGCCCAGGTTCTCGGACACCTGCAGCACGTCGCCATCGCCCACGTCTACGAAGCGGGCATCGCCGGCGCGGGAATCCAGGCCCAGCCGTTCTTCGCCATGGAGCTCATCCGCGGCGAAACGCTTCCGTCCCACGCGAGCCGACACGGCCTGGACGCGCGTGAACGCCTGGAGCTGATCGCCCGGATCTGCGACGGGATCGAACACGCCCACGGCCGGGGAGTGATTCACCGGGACCTGAAACCGGACAACATCCTCGTCGACCAGGAAGGCCAGCCCAAGATCCTCGACTTCGGGATCGCCCGCGTGACCGAGGCCGACATCCGAACCGCGACCCTGCGCACGGACGTCGGTCAGATCATGGGCACGGTGCCCTACATGAGTCCCGAGCAGGCCCTGGGAGATCCCGCGGGGATCGGTCCCGAGAGCGACGTCTATTCGCTGGGAGTGGTCGCCTACGAGCTACTCACGGGCAAGCTGCCCTACCCCTCCGACCACGGCAACGTCCTGGAGGCCCTGCGCATCGTGCGCGAGGAGGAGGCTCGGCCCGCGAGCTCGGTCGACCGCTCCTTGAGCGGCGACATCGAGACCATGCTGGCCAAGGCTCTGGAGAAGAACGTGGAGCGGCGTTACCGCTCGGCGTCCGCCTTCGGAGCGGACATCCGGCGCTTCCTCGCCAACGAGCCCATCCTGGCGCGCCCCCAGAGCACCTTCTATCAGCTCTCGAAGTTCGCGCGCCGCAACCGAGCCCTCGTCAGCGGAATGGCGGCTGTCTTCCTGGCTTTGATCCTCGGCTTGATCGGCACCGCGGTCGGCTTCATCGAGGCGCGCGCCGAGACGAAACGAGCCAACCAGGTGTCGCGCTTTCTGCAGGACATCCTGGCGGGAGTCAACCCGGCCATTGCCCAGGGACAGGACACGACGCTGTTGAAGGCGATCCTCGACCGAACAGCGGCACGCATCGAGCACGAGCTGGCGGGCGCCCCCCGGGCCGAGGCGGAGATCCGCAGCGCCATGGCCAACTCGTACTACGGCATTGGCGCCTTCCAGGAGTCCCACGATCACGCCGTCGCCGCGCTCGCCCTCCTGCAGGAGTCCGCTGCCGACGACGAGGCGTCGCTGTTCGATCTGCGGCGCCGGGTCGCGGTCGCGTTGAGCGGGCTCGAGCGCTATGCAGAGGCCGAGAGCGCCCTGATCGAATTGAAGGCGGACGTCGCCGAGGTCTTCGGCCCCGCACACGCGAGGACGGACGAAGTGGCCGGGGAGCTGGCCACGATGCACCTCGAGCTGGCGGACTACGCGCTCGCCGCGCAGGAGCTCGAGCCGCTCGTCGCCCGCCGACGGGCCCGGGGCGAGAGCGGCGACGACTACTTCATGGACCTCAACCGTCTCGGCGTGAGCTACCTCTACCTGCACCGCATCGACGAGGCCCAAGAGCTCCTGGAAGAGTCCCATGCGGGGTGGCGCCGAGACTACGGCGACGCCCACCCCGAAACGTTCAAGGCGGCCAACAACCTGGCCGCCACCTACGCCGCCCGCAGCGACTTCGAAAAGGCCGAGGAGCTCTATCGCGACAGCCTGGCCCGGGCCGTCCGTGTGCTCGGAGAGGACCACGTGTCCACGGTCGCCACGCGCATGCAGCTGGCGACCTGCCTGCGGGACCAAGGACGGGACCAGGAGGTGGTCGAGGTCCTGCTGCCCTCCGTCGAGTTCGCCCACCCCGACAGCGACATGGCTCTCGACGCACGCAGCAGCCTGGCCAAGGCCTACGATCGACTCGGACGCCCCCGTGAGGCCCTGGGCTTGCTCGAAGACGTCTACGCAACCCGCCTGCGCCTCTCCGGCCCCGAGAACCTGCGCACGCTCACGAGTCAGAAAGACCTGGCCAGGCTCCTGGTCCATGGATCGGAGAAAGAGCGTGGCTTCGAGCTGTACGAACAGGCGGTCGAGGGAGTACGCCGCATCCAGGGGGACGACGATCGCCTCTCCCTGGTCTTCATGAACGACCTGGCGGTGGCTTACCAGTCGAGCGGTCGCTTCGACGAGGCGGAAGCCCTGACCGAGTCCGTGCTCGAGTCGCGCCGGCGCGTGCTGGGCGATCGGGACCGCTCCACCCTGCAAAGCGTCTACACCCTGGCCGTCATCTACATCAAGACCGGCCGCGTCCCCCAGGGGCTGGCCCTCTACGGGGAGGTCATGGACGGCTGGGCCGCCATCCACGGAGACCAGGATCGCCTGCTCGGGGAAATGGCCTCACGCTTGCGAGCCGAAGCGCAACAAGGAACGAACCTCGGAGCGTTCGAACCGGGACTGCGCGCCCTGGTGGCCTACGACCGCCGCGTGCTCGCCTCCGACGATCCGCAGCTCGGCATCGACCTCGCCTCCCACACCGTCGCGCTCCACGAACTCGACCGCGAGGACGAGGCCCTGGAGCTGCGCGACGAGGCCGAGGAGATCCTGATGCGCGTACTGGACAACCCGGACACCCCCGATGGAACCCTGGAAGCCGTGGACGCGGCCTGGGAGAGGATGGAAGCAAGCTGGCAGTGATACGGAAGGCCTTCGCACCTGTCCGCCTCCTGCGAGTCGGCTCCGGCATGCTGTTGCTCGTCCCGCTCGTCGGCGCCTTGCACCCGACCCTCGATCTGGTCTCGCACTTCCCGCTGCAGTGCCTCGTGGCAGCCGTTCTCTTGCTGCCGCTCGCTCGCTGGGGGCCGGCCGCCAGCCGCTGGTCTCTCTGGACCCTGGCCCTGGCCCTCGTGGTCCACGCGGCAACGCTCGCACCTTACGTGGTCCCGACGCGCGCACCCGAGACGGGCCCAGGTCAGGCCCTGCGGATCCTGGCCTGGAACGTCTGGAAGCGAAACACCGCAGGCATGCAGATCAGGCAGCTCATCGTGGACACGTCCCCCGACCTGGCCTTCCTGCAGGAGAGCTCTCCCCGGCTTCGCAGCAGCCTGGGGGAGATCGATGGCTACGGGCGACATACCCTGGGCGAGTACGTGCTCCTGGTTGCGGATCGACTGGAATCCGCCGAAGTCCATTCCGTCGCCCTGGGCCGAGGCCGAGCCCTGGTGACCACGGTCGGCGCAGGACACGCACGGCTCTCGATTCTCGGATGCCATCTGCCGCCGCCCTTGCCTCGCTACGCAGACCTCCGACGGGAGCAACTGGAAGCCCTCGCGCAATGGGCCCGTACGCAAAGCGGAGCCGTGGCCGTGATCGGCGATCTCAACACGAGCCCGTTCAGCCACGAGTTCGGGCGCCTCCTCTCAAACTCGGGCCTAGAAGAGTCGGGCGTGGGCTTCGGTTACCAGGGCACGTGGCCGTTCCACAACGGACTTCTGTCTCTCCTGCGCATTCCCCTGGACCATGGTCTGTCGAGCCCGGGCCTGCGCACGTTGTCCCGCGAAACGCTGGCAGCCGGCCCATCGAACCACAGGCCGCTCCTCTGGACGCTCGAGGCGCCCTCCGCTCTCTCCCCCGAAGTCGACCTTCCGCGCTGAACGACAGGGGGACCTCCGGGCCGCGAAGGGGAGCGCAGGCCGCCCTTCGGAGGCGGGAGTCCCCAGGCCGTTTCGCTCCTGGCCGATCCCGCCTACACTTGGCCCTCTCCCCTCCCCTCGCTCCACTCCACCCCGAACCAGGGATCCTCCTAGCCATGAAGTACGGCAAGTGCTTGTTGAGTCTGTTCCCCCTGGCCGCGCTGGCCACGTCGGTCGAAGCCCAGCTGCAGGACGTCGGCCCCATCCGCTACCCCGCGGCTCAGGATCGAGCCATCCTGGGAACGACTGCCTACATGGACGGGCGCCTGATCGTGCGCTTCGAAGGCACGGCGGGACTCGACGCGGCCCGGGCGGTCTTTCCCGCCAACCTGATGGTCGAGAAGCCCCTGGTGGCCGCGGCGGACCTGTACCTGGTTCGCATCCTGGACCTGACGCCGGCGGCCGACGTGATTCGGGCCGTCTCGGTCCTGCCCGGCGTGCGCTACGCCGCCGTGGACCACGTGGTCAGCGAGCGTCAGTCCTTTCCGAACGACTCGAGCTTCGGCACCCAGTGGGACAAGCACAACACGGGCCAGAGCGGCGGAACCGTGGATGCCGACATCGACGCCCCCGAGGCCTGGGACCTCGGCACCGGAAGCAGCGACTTCGCGGTGGCCGTGATCGACAACGGCTTCCAGGTGAACCACCCGGACCTGATCGACAACATCTACGTCAACGCGGCCGAGGACAGCGGCACGCCGGGCGTGGACGACGACGGCAACGGCTACGTCGACGACGTCAACGGCTGGAACGCCTACAGCAACAACGGATCGATCCCGACCTCGAGCCACGGCACCCACGTGTCCGGCATCGTCGGCGCCAAGGGCAACAACGGTATCGGGGTCGCGGGCGTCAACTGGGACGTGACCATCGTCCCCATCGCCGGATCGAGCAGCGTCACCTCCACGGTACTGGCCGCCTACGGCTACGCCTGCGACCAGAAGTCCCTGTGGATCTCGAGCGGCGGAACCCAGGGCGTCAACGTCGTCTCCACCAACTCGAGCTTCGGGATCGACTTCGCCAACTGCCAGAGCTCGCCCTACACCGCCTGGGACGACTCCTACGACGTGATGGGCGCCCTGGGGATCCTCTCGGCGGCCGCGACGGCCAACAACAACGTGGACGTCGACTCGGTCGGCGACGTTCCGACCGGCTGCAGCAGCGACTACCTGATCGCGGTCACGAACACGACCCGCACGGACGCCAAGGCCTTCGCGGGCTTCGGAGCCACCACGATCGACATCGGCGCCCCCGGCTCCAGCGTGCTCAGCACCCTGCCCGGCAGCACCTACGGCACGCTCACCGGAACCTCGATGGCCACGCCCCAGATCGCCGGCACCGTCGCCTTCTTGCACAGCGTCGCCAGCCCCGCCCTCGCCGACCTGCGCAACACGGACCACGCCGCGGCGGCCCTGGTCATCCGCGACCTCCTGTTCGACAACGCCGACCCCATCGCGGCCCTGGCCGGCATCACGGTCACCGGCGCGCGCTTGAACCTGCACGCCGCCGCCCAGGCCGCCTCGGAGTACGGGGACACCCCCAAGCTCTACGTCGACGTCCCGCCCAACGGCATGCCCCTCAGCCGCTAGTTCGAACCTCTTCCGGGGTCGCCTCACGAATGGGGCGGCCTCGGGATCGGCGGGCCGCGCCGGTTTTCTCCCGAATCGCGCAACCTGCCAGGGGACCCGGGGCTTCTACTTCGCGAACGCCCTTGGAACTCTCCTTCGCCTCCAGGGAGCCGCGCCCCGACGCGGCCTCCGACACGTCCTCTCGTGAGGAGGAGGCTCGGCTCGTGGAGTTGGCGCAGCAGGATGCCCGGGCGTTCGGCGCTTTGTATCGACGGCACCACCCCACCATCGCCCGCTACGTGCACCGCCGCATCGCGGATCCGGAAGCCGCCCGCGACGTCGTCTCGGAGACCTTTCTCCTGGCGCTGAAGAAGCTGGACGCGTACCGGCACCGGGGCCTTCCGTTCCGCTCCTGGCTCTACCGCCTGGCCACGACCAGCATCCACCGCCACCTGCGCCGGGCGCGCACCTTCGAACCTCTGGACGAGCCGGCCGAACGTGCCGGGCCACGGCATGCGAACGAGCGAAGGGAAGTCATCCAGACCGCCCTGGCTCGCCTGGCCCCCCGCTACCAGAGCGCGCTCAGCCTGCACTACCTCGAAGGACTGTCCGTCGAGGAGGTGAGTCGGGTGCTCGGCTGCCGCCCGGGCACGATCAAGGCACGTCTTTCCCGCGGGCGCGAGAAGCTGCGTCCGCTGCTCGAACCTCTCGCCCAGGAGTACGGGACGTGAAGCCGGACGAAGACCTCGTGCTGTCCGCCCTGGAGGACCTGCGGGACTCGACGCCCGAAGCCGAAGCGGACCCGGAGCTGGAGGCGCGGCTCCTGGAACTGGCTCGCGCACGCGGCCACGGACGTCGCAAGCCGGGCCGCTGGATCGTTCCCGGCCTGGCCGTCGTCGCGCTGTCGGGCGCGGCCTTCGCCGGCTGGGGCTGGATTCAGCGCTGGTGGTTCGAGGTCGAGGTCGACGGGCATTCCCTGCAGGGCTCGCTTGCCCCGGGAGAGAGCCGCACGTTCACGCTCGACGCCGAGGACGGCGGCACGATCACGGTCCAGGTCCGGAGCTACCCCGACCCGGACGAAGGCGCACGCATCGATCTCGTGCGCCGAGGCCCGGACGGAGTGGACCACGAAGTGCTGGAGGAGAGCTCGATCCCTCCCGTCCTCCACCCCCCCGAGCGCGTGGCAGGTCGCGCTCCACTCCACCGGGGAACTGGGTACGAGCTGTTCCTGATCCCTGTCGGGGTGCAGGAGACCTGCTTGGCTCTGCGGCGAGGGGATCGGGCGGAGCTCGTCGAGCTCGAGCGCTTCCTGGCCGAGGACCTCGCCTCGGGGGCCGTGATCGACATCCGCGAGAAGGCCCGGGGCCGGGTGACCTTCTGCTTGACCACGCCCCGAGGGGGTGACCTCGAGGTCGACTTCTTCACGCTGGAAGATCCTGAAGGCAACGAGTCCGAATCCACCTCGGCCACCGGCACCCTTCGCCTGGGCCGAGAAACCCGCGACTGATCCACGACGACCATGCAACTCTCCCACGCTCTCTTCGCCCTGTGCTCGATCGCGGCTCCCACCGAGTCGAGTCTGCCCGAAACCGATCGCTTCGAGGTCCTCGATGCCATCGGAGCGGTGCTGACCGACGACGCCGTGGATCTCGCGACCTTCGTCCAGGCCCACGTTGCCCCGCAGCTGATCGAAGCCCACGGAGCGGAGGTTCTCTGCGCCCGGCTCGGGCAAATGAGGACGCCACTGGTGGACTCGGAGGTGGGCGACCTCATGATCCTCGACGCGAGTCGGGTCTCCGCGGTGTTCGAGACGCCCGGGAGCTCGACGCGCGTGGACCTGCTCCAGGAGGAAGACGCGCCGCATCGCGTGCTCGACCTGTGGATCGAGTACGGCATGCACCTGGATCCGGAGGTGCCCGCCGAGAAGGACCCGTTCCCTCCCCTGACCTGGGACAACCTGGAGGAGCGGATCCGCCTGGAGGAAGAGCGCGGCTTCTGTGGCGCCCTGCTGGTCGTGCGTGCAGGTCAGACCCTCGTGAGGCGCGGGCTGGGCTTCGCGAACCGGGAGCGGAAGATCCCGGCGACGCCCGAGACCGTGTTCGCTACGGGCTCCGTGCCCATCGACTACACCAAGGCCGGCCTGCTGCTCTTGATGGAGGCCGGCCAGGTCTCGCGCTCGGACCTGGTCTCTTCCTTCTTCGACGGCGTGCCGGCCGACAAGCGGACGATGACGGTGGGCCACCTGATGACCGGCGCTTCGGGCCTGCCTGACTTCCACGACATTCCGAGCGACCGTGATCCGGACCACGCCTGGATCGATCGGAAAGAAGCCGTGCGCCGCATCCTGAACCAGCCGCTGCTCTTCCCCCCGGGGCAGGGTCGCGAGCACTCCCACTCGGCCTGGGGTCTGTTGGCGGTGATCCTCGAAGACGTGAGCGGCCAGAGTTACGAGGAGTTCACCCGGGAGAACCTGTTCGAGCCGCTCGGCATGCAGAGCACCGGCTTCAACGGAGAGGAAGTTCCCGAGGAGCGGCTGGCCATCGGCTACGGCATGGCGTCGGACGGAGACACGAACGCGCCGCCCTTCTGGGGACCGACCTCCTGGCTCGTCATGGGCTCCGGCGGAATGACCTCGACCCTGGCCGACATGGAACGCTGGATGCGCGGCCTGCGGGCGGGCAAGCTCCTCTCCGAGTCCTCCCTGGCGGCCTACTGGAGCCCCCCCGGCTCCGTTCAGAAGGCCGGCGACATGTACGGCTTCGAGGTCTGTTACACCGAAGGACCCGACGACTTCTTCATCCTCCTGAGCAACGCCAACCGCGGCCTCGAGCTGCGCGCCACCATGCGTCTGGGAAACGACCTGGGCGAGCTGATGCGCCAGGCTGTTCGGTAGGAGTCGCGTACGTTTAGACTCCATCGCCAGCATGGCGATCCGAATAGCTCCGTATGCGACCTTCCTGACCCTGGCTTGCGGGACAGGCCTCGCCTCGTGCCGGCCCTCTGTCGAGCCTCCCAGGGGGCCCGCAGGCGGAAGTCTGGATTCTCCGGACGTGCGTTCCGAGATCGACCAAGAGCTGCTCGAGTTGGTCTTCCGCGACTTCCTGGAAGAGCACCGAGGCGACTACGATGGGCTGATCGTCCATCTCGGCCGCGTTCCCAGCGAAGCCCAGATCCGCCAGGACACAAGGGACGAGGACTGGGATCGAATCCGGCCGCTTCTCCAGATCATGAGAGCGGAGGCCGAGGGGCAAGAGGCCTTGCCTTTCCGATCGTTCAGCGATCGGAGAATCGTGGTTCGATCCAGAGACCCACGCTTTGCCGCCGAGTACCTGGAGGGCGTTGCCTCCAAGCAGCCTTGTCGAATCGCGACGAGCCTTCCAGCCCTTGCCGCTGACCGTCGATCCGCTCTGGTCCGCTTCACGTTCAACGGCGGAGATCATGGCGCGAGCGCCACGTACCTGCTGGAGACCAAGGCCGGTTCGTGGGCGATTCGCTGGCGAAAGCTGGCCTACTACCTCTAGGAAACGGGAGGGCAGGATGGCCCGGAGCTCTTTCTCGCCTCGCCTGACGGAGACCTGGGCCGAAAACCCCAGCAGCGCAGTCGCCCTCCCCCCTGCACGTCCCCCCCACCAAGGGGTATCGTAGCCCTTTGGTGAACGACCCCTCCGAACCGCCCGAAGCATCCGAGGCCTCCGAGCAAGTGCGCTTGATCGGGGGCTATCGCATCGTGCGGGAGCTCGGCCGGGGCGGCATGGGCGTGGTCTACGAGGCCATCCAGGAGCACCCCCGGCGCACCGTGGCGCTCAAGGTCGTGACCTCCGCCCAGAGTGCTTCCAAGGAAGTGCTGCGCCGCTTCCAGCGCGAGGCCGAGGTCCTGGGGCGCCTGCAGCATCCCGGCATCGCCCAGATCTTCGAGGCCGGGCAGTTCGACCTGCAGGGAGCCTCCCAGTCGTTCTTCGCGATGGAGCTCGTACGCGGGCGCCCCCTGAACGAGTACGCCGAGGACGAGGGTCTCGACTTCCGAGAACGACTGGCCCTGATGGCTGAGATCGCGGACGCCGTGCACCACGCCCACCAGCGCGGCGTCATTCACCGCGATCTGAAACCGGGCAACATCCTCGTGGACGGAGACGGCCAGCCCAAGGTGCTCGACTTCGGCATTGCCCGGGTGACCGACGCCGATCTGCGCACGGTCACCCTGCAGACCGACGTGGGTCAGGTCATCGGCACGATCCCCTACATGAGCCCGGAGCAAGCCTCCGGCAATCCCGAGCTGCTCGACCAGCGCAGCGACGTCTACTCTCTGGGCGTGGTCGCCTACGAGCTCGTCGCCGGCTGCTTGCCGTACGAGCTGGACCTGAACTACGTGATCGAGGCGGTTCGCAGGGTCAAGGAGGAAGAAGCACGGCCCCTCTCGAGCGTCGACATTCGTCTGCGTGGAGACATCGAGACGATCGTCGGCAAGGCGCTCGAGAAGGACCCCGAACGACGCTATCCCTCGGCCGCGGCCCTGGCCGACGACATCCGGCGTTTCCTCGCCGACCAGCCCATCACCGCGCGGCCCCCGAGCCGCCTGTACCAGCTGCGCAAGTTCGCCCGACGCAACCGGGCCATCGTCACCGGGCTCGTCGCGGTCTTCGTGGCCCTGATCATCGGACTGGTGGGCACCTCCCTGGGCTACCTCGAGGCCGAGCGCCGCCGGACGGAGGCCACGCATGCCAAGGAACAGGCCTTGCTCTCGGCTCGTCGCGCCAAGCAGACCTCCTCCTTCTTGACCCGCATCCTGGCGGGCATCAGTCCGACCGAGGCCCAGGGACAAGACACGACTCTCCTGCGCGACATTCTGGCGGACACCGCGGCCCGCATCGACACCGAGCTGGCCGACTCTCCCTTGGCCGAAGCGGAGATCCGCCAGGCCCTGGCCCTGGCCTACTCGGCCATCGCCGAACCTGCCTCGGCCGCTCCGCACGTGCGGCGCGCGCTCGAGTTGTTCGAAGCCGAGCCAGACGCCGAGGATGGACCGCGCCTGCGTGCCCGGGCCCAGCTCGGATCGATCCTCGCGCGACTCGGACAGTTCGAGGAAGCCGAAGAGCTGCTGCGCGACAGCGTGGAGCGAGGCCGACGCGAGTTGCCTCCGGACTCGATGGAGACGCTGTCCATGGAGAAGGCCCTGGCCATCTTCCTGCACGACACGGGGCAACTGCAGGAATCCATGGCGATGATCTCCGACGTCGTCGCGCGCATGCGGCGGGACCCCGAGACCACGACGGCGGCCTACGTCGACGCCTGCATCCCCCTCTCCACCCTGCTGCTCGAGCTGGATCGCGACGACGAGGCCGAGGTCCTCCTGGACGAGCTGGTGACACGTACCGAGACGGAGCTGGGTGAAGCCCACCCCTTGACGATCCAGGCGCTCTTCAACCGCGCGGCCCTGGACAAGAAGCGCGGCTCCAACGAGGTCGTCGACCGTTACCTCGACGTCCTGGAACGGAGCCGCCGCGTGCACGGCGAAGACCACGCGATCACGCACTCGGCGTTGCGAAGCCACGCCCAGGTCCTGCGGGACTACGGACGCTGGGACGAGGCCGAGGTGATCCTGCACCAGATCCTGCGCAGCTGTGAAGCGCGACTCGGCTACGAGAACCCGCAGACCCTGGCGGCCAAGCAGGGGCTGGCACAGGTCTGGATCCGTCAGGGCAAGCACACCGAAGCGGAACAGGCCTTGCTCGAGATCCTGCCGGGACTCGAACAGGAGCTGGGGCCGCGACACGTCAACACGCTGGATGCGCGGCTGACCCTGGGCTCCTTGTACCGCAGGACCGGGCGCTTCGAGGAAGCGCGGGAGACCCTGATCGAGACGATCGGGAACATCGACAGGAGCGAAGGCAATCGCGGCCGCCTGCTGCACACGGCGCGCGGGGAGCTCGCGACCACCCTCCACCGCCTGGGACGCACCGAGGAGGCCCTCGAGGTCCAGTGGGCGCTGCTGGCCGAAGCCCTGGAGGCCGAAGGAACCCTCTCCTCCAAGACGCTGGTCGCCCGCACGGCGCTGTCCCTGTCGCTCTCCAAGCTGGGCCGCTACGAGGAGGCCAAGGAGCAGATCCTCTTGAGCCTCGCAGGGCACCGCGAGCTGTGGGGCGAAGACCATCCGGAAACCGCCACGGTGCTCTTCAACGCGGGATCGATCCTCAGCAAGGAGAGTCCCTGGGTGACCCTGCCCCACTTCGCCCAGGCCGCTCGCATCCTGCATCGTCATTCCGGCCCGGACCATCCGCACTCGACCACGATGCTCGCTTCTTTGCAGGAAGCGCTTTGGGAGGCGGGACCGACCGAGATCTCTCCCGAGGAAGGAGCGCAGGAGAACACGGTCGCCCGCAACGTCACCGAGGTGGCCCACGTTCTGATCCAGCACGAACGGAGCGCTCGAGCTCGCCCCCTCCTGGAGTGGCTCCTGAAACACTACTCGTCCCTGGACTCCTTCGACCCGCGCTTGATCTGGACCCAGACCCTGCTGGGTGCCGCGCACCTGTTCGGAGGCGAGCTCGACGAGGCCGGGGCTCTGCTCGAGAGCGCCGACGGCTACCTGGACACTCCCGAACGAGAGGCGGAGCTGGACGGCTGGTTGGAGCGTCTGGAAACGGCCCTCGACAGCCGCTGAAGCCGACTCCTCTCTGCACCGAGCACGAAAGAAGCCCCATCCGCCGGAGCGGACGGGGCTTGGCGTGAGGGCCCTTCGGTTTGCGTTCTACCGTCTCACGCGTTGCACTCGGCCGGGGGCCTGGAACTCGTAGGCGCCGATGTCCGTCGTCTGGCCGACCTGGGCGATCCCCGTGTCCGCGTTCTCCAGGATGTCCACGGCGCGCGGGTTGCCCTTGCGGTCGACCGGGTAGCCCGCGGGCAGAGCCGTCGTGTCTCCCGCATCGATGCAGGGCGACAGGTAGTAAAGGCTCAGGTCGTCGTCGGAGGTCCCGGGGATGTTGTCTTGACCGTCGCTGTCGGCGAAGAGGGGATCGACATCCAGGTTCGGGCCGGCGTAGCCGCCCAGGACGTTGCAGTAGCTGACACTCACGCTGCTGTCGACTTCGTAGGGCGTGTTGCTCCAGACGATGCTGTTCCGGACCGTGAGGTTGGCCGAACCGTTCTCCGAGATGCCCCCGCCCATGTTGCCGTGGAAGGTCGAGCCCCGCACATTGTGGACACCCGTAGTGCTCACGTTGACTCCCCCGCCACGGTTGTCCAGGGACGTGTTGGCGTTGAAGACACAGTCCGCGACGAGGTTGGTTCCACCGCTCAGATGGACGCCACCGCCTTCCATCGTGGCGACGTTGCCCAGGAAGGTGCTGCGAACCACGTCGATGTCGCCGGAGTCGAACTTGGCCAGCCCTCCTGCGTAGCCCACGTTCGAGGAGTTGTTGCGGAAGAGGCAATCCTGGACGAAGACCTTGGTGCCGGAGGCCGTGCGGCTCAGGAAGGCCCCCCCGTAGTTGGCCGTGTTGCCGTCGAACTCGCACCTCGAGAACACGGGTCGTCCGCTGGAGGTGTAGGCGCCACCCCCCTGGTGGACCGCATCGTTCAGAACGAACTGGCAGTCCTCGATGAGCGAGTTCGAGTTGAGCACGTAGAGTCCGCCACCGGAGTAGGCGTGGTTGTTCTCGAACCAGCAGTTCCGAATCGTCGGGCTGCTGTTGCGGATCTCCATCGCGCCGCCCACCTCGCTCGACGCCGAACCGTTGTCGAAGTTGCGCAGGGTGAAGCCCTCGAACAGCGTGCCGGCAGGCTCGCCGTCGTCGAAGGAAACCCCCACCATGGCCGCGTTGCTCGTGCCGTCCAGGACGGTCACCGCCGCGCCGCCCTGGCTGCGCACGGTGATCGCCTTGCCCTGGAAGTCCAGGGTCGAGGAAAGGAAGTAGGCGCCGACCACGTTCGAGGGCAGGACGACGACCTCGTCGCCGGAGACGGCGGCGTTGATGGCTTTGTAGAGGTCGTCGTAGGGGTGGGCGGTCGAACCGTTCTCGGCCGGGTCCGAGAAGGTGGGGTTGCCGAAGACGGAGACGCCGGGAAACGGATCTCCGGGACCGTCGTCGTCGACGTACCAGGTGGTCTGGGCCGAGGCGGTAGCCGTGAGGGCGAGCGTGAGGGTCAGGCCGCAAGCGAAGGAGGGCTGGAATCGGAAGAGCTTCATGTCGAGGGTTCCTGTCGTTCTGGTGAGGCCCCGAGGGCCGATGGGCCGCACGTTCGCGGCTGACAGGAAGGGCGACGTGGCCCCAGGAATCCCGACACCCTTTCCGGCGAAATCCTGCCGACCCTACTCCCGCAGGGCGGCGCGGTAGCGCGCGAGGGTCTCGCGCTGCGCTTCCAGCTCCGCGGGCGTCATGGGAGGCAGGAGATCGGGCAGGCTCTCCTGCACACCGATGGCCTCGTCGATCTCTCCCACCGCGAACAGGGCCATGGCCAGGATCTGGCTCGTGAGGCGCTGGTCGCGGGTGGCCTCCACCCAGGCCGCACGGGCCATTTCCAGGGCGCGCAGCGGATCTCGGACCTCGGGATCCGACCCCAGGAACAAGAGCGCCAGTTCCCCCGAAGCCAGGCCCGCCTGGTTCTCGGTCGAGGGTCCGGCCCGCCTCCGAACGGCCTCCAGGGTCTCGATGGCCTCCGCCCAGCGCCCAGCCAGCCGGTACTGCTTCCCCAGGGTGCACAGGATGGCCAGGGTGATGTCGTTGTCCGGCCCGCGGGACTCCTCACTGGCGTCCAGGCAATGGAGCAAGAGGTCGATCGCGGGCTCGAAGTCCTCCAGCCGACCGAGAACGTCCGCCAGCGCCATCTGGGCCCGCAGGGTGTTGGGGTGCAGCGCGCCTTGGTGCTCCAGGCTGAGCTCGACCATTTGCTCGTATTCCGCGAGGGATTCCTCCAACCGCCCACTGCGACAGTACAGGTCCGCCAGGGCTCCGCGCGCCGTGAGGCTGTAGACATGGCCCGGGCCCAGCTCCCTCTGGAGCACGTCGATGGCCGCCAGGGCCATGGGCTCCGCTTCCTCGAAGCGTCCGGTCTGCGCATAGCCCATCACCAGCCCGGAGGTGGCGAGCGCCGTGTCGGGATGATCGTCCCCGAGCACGCGCCGGCGCGTCGCCACGGTCTGTTCGTCCAGCTCGAGGGCCTTGGTCCCCATGCCGAGTCGCGAATAGAGCGTCGCCAGGTTGTAGCGGGTCTGCTGGGTTTCGTCGTGGTCGGGACCCCAGATGCGCTCGTGGGCCTCGAGCAGGTGCTCGAAGATCGGCTGCGCCTCGGTCAGCTTCCCCCGGGACGCGAGGATCATCGCCAGGCCCTCGGAAGCGACCAGGGTGTACGGATGATCGACTCCGTGATCCTCGACGGCGAGCTCGTGGGAGCGCAGCGCGTAGGCTTCGGCCTGATCGAGCTCGCCGGCATCGCGGTGCAGCATGGCGAGCTCGTGCAACAGCCCGCCCAGGACCGAACGCTCGATGCCCGCCCGGCCTTCGATCTCCTCCGTGGCCTTCGTCAACACGACCCTGGCCTCCTCGTCCCGGCCGATGCGGCGCAGCAGGGCCCCATAGCTGTGGGCATACAGGGACTTCGATTCGTGCAGCCCGTCCTCCCCGACGGTCTCGGACAGCTCGTAGGCTCGCTCCAGGTAGCGCTGAGCTCCCTCGATGTGCCCGAGGGCGTCGTAGGTGTTGCCGACGGTCAAGAAGAGGCGCGCGGCGACCCGGGGCTCTTCGAGGAACTCCCGCTCGATGCGCGGCGCGGCTTCGTCCAGGACTTCCCGCAGGGACACCGTGCGGCCCAGCTCCTTGGGCGAAACGGCGGACAGGGTCGAGGCCAGGAAGTCGGAGACCCGCTCGGACTCCCGCAGGGCCAGGTCCTTCTGATCGCGCTCCTCGAGCACCTCCGCCAGGGCCAGGTTCTTCTCGTCGCGCTCCCGGCGCACCTCTTCCAGGGCGAGGTTCTTCTGGTCCCGTTCGGCACGTGCCTGGTCCAGGCCGCGCAGGGCCATCGCCAAGCCCGCGACCAGGGCCAGGAAGACCGCGGCCGCGGCCCCGAGCACCAGGCGATGGCGGCGGGCGAACTTGCGCGCCAGGTAGGTCCGGCTCGGGGGCACGGCGTGGATGGGCTCGTCCAGGAGGTGCCGGCGGATGTCCTGGGCGAATTCCTCGGCCGAGGCGTAGCGGCGCTCCTTCTCCTTGGCCATGGCCTTGTGGACCATGGTCTCGACGTCGCCGCGCAGGGCGCGCTGCAACGTCCCGACGCCGGTCGGCTCTTCCTCCAGGATCACCCGAGCGGCTTCGTGCAGGGCGAACGACTCCAGCTCGTGGGGCCGGCTGCCGGTCAAGAGCTCGTAGCTCAAGACCCCCAGGGCGTACACGTCGACGCGCGTGTCGATCTGGGCCGGATCGGCGCGCACCTGTTCCGGGCTCATGTAGGGCAGCGTGCCCAGCATCTCGCCGGCGCCCGTGTTGCGCGTGGACTCGAACTCGGGGTCCAGGATGCGCGCCACCCCGAAGTCCAGGATCTTGGCCTGCCCTTCGGCGGTCACCAGGATGTTGGCCGGCTTCAGGTCCCGGTGCACGACGCCCTTCTGGTGGGCGTGGTGCACGGCGCGGCAGATCTCGGCGATCAAGCTCAGACAGCTGGGAACGTCGAGCGCGCGACGTCGCACGTACTCGTCCACGCGCTCCCCCCGCACGAGCTCCATCACGAGGTAGGGCTGGGACCCGTGGGCGGTCTCCACACGCCCGGCCTCGTAGACCGTGGCGATGCCCGGATGGGACAGCCAGCCCAGGACGCGCGCCTCGTCCTCGAAGCGGCGCAGGCTCTCCTTGGTCATCCAACCCGGACGCAGGAGCTTGACGGCCACCGGACGATCGGGGTTCTTCTGGCGCGCCTCGTAGACGACGCCCATGCCCCCCATGCCGATCACGTCCCCCAGCTCGAACCCGGGGATCCGGGCGGGGGGCGCATCTCCGGCATGCCCCAGCCCCAGGACTCCGACCGCCGAGGTCCCGAGCAGCTCGTTCTCCTCCCCGTCCGCTTCCAGCAGCTCGGTCACCTGGGCCAGAACCTGCGCGTCGTCCCCGGCCAGCTCCCGCGCCCGCTCGAGGCGCAGCTCGGCCTCGAGCTCGCAAACCTCGTCGAAGATCGCCCGTGCGCGCAGGAAACGGGCTCGGTTCGCATCCGCGCCGCTATCCACCGGTCTGCAACCGCTTCGAGAGCCAGGCACGGGCGTGGCGCCAATCGCGCTCCGCCGTGCGCAGGTTGATGTCCAGGAGCTCGGCCACCTGGGGCATGGTCAGGCCAGCGAAGTAGCGCAGCTCGACCACGCGCGCTTCGCGCTCGAACAGCTGCGCCAGCTCTTCCAGGGCCCGGTCCAGGTCCACCAGGCTCGACTGCATCGATTCTTCGCCCTGGACATGCAGGGTGACCTCGACGCGCTTCCATCCTCCGCCGCGCTTGTCCCGCAGCTTGCCCCGGGCGTGGTCGACCAGATAACGGCGCATGGCCCGCGCCGCGGCTCCGAGGAACTCTTTGCGGTCCTCCCAGACGACCTCTTCGCCCCCCAGGAGCCGCAGGTAGGCTTCGTGCACCAGAGCGGTCGGCTGCAGCGTGTGCCCCTGGCGCTCGCCGGCCAGGTACCGATCCGCCAGCTGACGAATCTCGCTGTAGAAGAGCCCAAGCATCTCCTCGGTCGAAGAGCCCTCGGCGCCCTGCTCCAGCAACGCCTTGGCCCTACGTGCACGCTCTTGTTCGGGAGAGCCTTCGGAAGCCATCCCCAGAGGATACCGCAGAAGCTCGAGGGCCAGGGCGTAGACGGGTCGCATGGACCCCAGGGCGACGGGAGGCCAGCGAGCCCGACATGGAAAGCGAAGAAAACCGCTGCGTGGGAACGGCCCCTAGCTCGACTTGCCCTTCTCCAGGGCCTTGCGCGCCGCCCCCATGAACTGCCACAGGGCCGGTTCGGCGCCGGTGCGCTGACGCACGGAGGGCTCGCCGGCGTAGAGGTTGGCCAGGGAACGCTCGATGCCCTTGTCTCCGCCGCTGAACTCCTCGACCAGGGCGCGGGCGCGCGCGGCCAGGGCGAGCGCCTCCTCGCTGTCGGGAGGAAGGCCGCGCTGCATCGCGTCGCGGAAGTCGGCGAACAGCTCCTGCCATTCGCCCGCGACGGCCTGCATGCGCTCGGGGCCGACCAGCTGCTTGCGCTCGGCCAGGGTCTTGAGCTGTTCGGGGGTGTAGTACTTCGAGAAGATGTCCATGCCGGTCATGCCTTCGATCGTCTTCAGGAGTTCTTGAACGGAGGGTTCCTGGGCGCCGTTCAGGGTGGTCAGGATGGAGCGCAAGAGGTCGCGCAGGTCGGTGCGTTTGCGCAGGTCTTCCTCGACCCGCTCCAGGTGCGCCTGGACGATGCTGGCCGGCTTCAGGTCCGGGTCGTCCAGGCAGCTCTGGATCTCGCCCAGGGAGAAGCCGAGCTCGCGCAGGGACAGGATCTGCTGCAAGCGGGCCACCTGGGCCGGTCCGTAGAGCCGATGCTCCCCGGCGCCCCCCACCTGGGGCTTCAAGAGCCCGATGGCGTCGTAGTGGTGCAGGGTGCGGATGGACACGCCGCTTTGACGTGCCAGCTCGCCCACGCGCAGGGTCGGGAATCTTGTTTCCATGGCCGGTTGCTCGTCGAGATCTGTTCCTGGTCAAACGGAGGCTAGGGCCTGACGTGGCGTGAGGTTCAACCCCATTCGAGAAGAAGACGTCGGCGGCCACCAGGGGGCGTCCCTGGGAATCCTCTCGAGAAAGGCGAGACTGGACTCGCGTTCCGGGGCCCGGCGGGAACTCAGGGGCGGCACCTATGGCTGACCCGATCGATTCCACCGACCTGACCTGGCTGCGGGGGCTGGCCCGAGCGCTGCTCGGCGATACCAGCAACGCCGAAGACCTGGTCCAGGACACGGCCCTGGCCGTGCTGCAAAGGCCTGTTCCGGCCGAGGCGGCACGCCGGGCCTGGCTGGGGGGCATCGCCCGCCGGCTGGCGGCCCGACGCTATCGGGGTGACGCTCGGCGGACGCGACGGGAACAACACGCGGCACGGCCCGAAGCCATGCCGGACACGAGTCGCCGCAACCCGAGCGCCTACGTCAGCCTCATTCGTGGTGCCACCGCCGAGATACGGCGACCTGTGGGCTGGTCCGGAGATTGGCAGGTGCACGGATCCTATCGAATCCCGAGGACGATTGGTTCGGCAGCTGGACCTACGGAACGGAGAACGCCGTCTTGATCCTGCGGGCCCTGCAGCCGGGGGAGTGGCGCTTCCGACTCCGCAACTCGCGCGAGGGGAAGCTCGAGATCGAGCGCCGGGTCAGGTTCGCCGCTGGCGAGACGAAGACCGTCGAGTAGCGGCGCCCGCGGATTGCGGGTCCGCGTCGCCTGGCGCATCCCGGCAAGAACGACGACCCGACGGCACGGAACCCCCGGCGCCGGATCGCTATGATGAAGGGTCTGCGTCTCCCCCAGGCCGCTTCGCCGCTCTCGTGACAGCGTTCGCTGTGCGGGTTCAGCTCGAGGAACCGCTGGCGTCGAGCCCCCCGTGGCTTTCCACGGGGGTCCTCGCTGCGGCCACAAGTCTGTTGCTGCTGCTCGGATTGGCCTTCACGCCCCAGAACGCCTGGCAGCGGTTCCAGGCAGGTCCCCGCTGGCCCTGGTGGCTCGCGTCCGCCGGCCTGCTCGTCGCGCTGGCCTGGGTGGGCTTCCAGATCAGCGACGCCTTCCTGGCCTGCGCCCACTACGCCCTGGCGCCGATCGTGGCCACGACCCTGGTGAGTCGAGCGACCGGCGACCTGCGCCTCCTGGCCTCCAGCTCGATGATGCTCGCCCTGGCCGTCTTCGTGTTCGGCATCCAGGCCTTCTCCGGCGGACACGGCGATCCCATCACCGCCCGCTGGGGAGACCGGCACACCTTCGCCCTGATGTTCCCCAAGGAACCTCCGTTCACCGGTCCCGGCGGGCGTCTGCGTCCGAACCTCGACCTGTACATGAACGCGAAGGACCAGCCCCAGGGAGCTCGCCTGCGGACCAACTCCCTGGGCTTTCGCAACGTGCACGAGCTCGCGCCCGAGCCTCCGGCACACCGGCCACGCATCCTCAACCTGGGCGATTCCTTCTCGATCGGCATGGAGATCGACCAGCGCGACTTCTTCGGCGCCGTGCTGGAGCGCGAGCTGCAACGCTCGCACGGAGAGGTCGAGGTCGTCAACGCGGAGATCTCGGACCCGGCCTACGGGTTGATCTACTTCCAGGAGTACGGGCACGAGCTCGGCGCGCAGGTCGTCGTGCTGGGCCTGTGCGCCAACGACATCATGCAGGTGGACGATTCGGTCGGTCTGCCGGGGGAGAGGCTGTTCTTCCTCGACTCCGACGGGTGGCTGCGGCCGAACGTCGAGCCGGCGCCCTACGAGAATCACGTCCGGCGCTACGAGCACCTGGCCAACCCTGAGCCGGCCTGGGGCGTCCAGGGGGAGGCGGCTCCAGGCTCTTCCCCCTCCCTGCAGGTCTCGAAGCGCATCCTGAGTCGCGCGTTGCGCCTGCGAGCCCTCGATTGGGCCTTCTCCAAGCTCCCTCGAAGACAAGAGCCGGTCTTGATGTACAGCTACGCGGCCGAGATCGAGGCCAGCGACGGACGCAAGCGCTACTTCGACGGCATGACGAACCTGGGGGCTTTCCTCGAAGAACCTCCGCCGGAAGTGGCCCTGCTGCAAGCGAAGCTGTTCGCCGTCCTCGACGCCCTGGACCGACAGGTGCGCGCCGATGGAGCCCAGCTCGTCCTGGTCCTGTATCCCCAGCGCTTCCAGGTGCACCCCGAGGACTGGGAGCTGCTCGTGACGAGCTGGAAGCTGGAGGCCGAGGCCTACGACCTCGATCTTCCCAACCGTCAGCTGGTTGCGTGGTGCGCGGCGAGGGGGATTGCGTGCTGCGACCTCCTGCCGGCCTATCGACAGGCCGCCCGGGAGCCCCTCTATATCCGCAACGGCGACATGCATCCCAACGTACGCGGGCACAGGATCGCCGGTGAAGTCGTGGCGGCCGCCGTGGGCGAGCTCCTGGACGCTCGCTGAGGGTTCGCTTCCCGGCAGGCCGGCGCAACGCGGAGGGCGGCGGCCTCGAAGCCACACCGTTAGCTGTACTGTCCAAGCGCTTTTCCCGGAGGAAGAGCTGTCCTCGCTAATGGATCAGGATCGGAGCGCTCGAAGAGCCTGCCGCCCCCCGTGCAGGCGGGATCGACCACGGGCCAAGGCCGACTTGAGCCGGATGTTCTCGGCTACCTGGAACCCTGCCAAGAGCAAGCCACTTAGGCGTGGACCCAGGTGCACGCCGCCGAAAGTTCCGCTGCGGCCTAAAGATTCCCGGGATCGATTCTGCGCCGCTTCGTGGAGTCGAACCCATCGGCGAGCTCCTCGACGGCTCCACCGAACTCGCAGGCCGGCGGCGAAGAAGCGAAGCAGCCCGCCTACAGCTCCAAGCTCGAGACGGCCGCCTCGAGCTGTTCCCAGATGCCGTGCGCCTCGTGCTGGGGGCTGATTAGCACCGAGACCAGACTGCTCTCGCCGGTCTCTCGCACGCGGATGCGTGCATCGAGCCAAACGGGTTCCATGGTCACGAAGGCATCGACCAGGGTCACGTGGGCCTCGTAGTGGTCGGCTCCCACGGAGAAGAGCTCGACCTGGGCGGCATCTTCGAGGGTGACGTCGCGCCCCTGGGCCACGGAGGCAAGCAGGCCGTCGTAGTACTGCTCGAACAGGTCCGTCAACCGCTCGGCGTCCAGGCCGGTCTCCTCCAGGCGCATGAGGAAGGCGTAGGACCAGAAGTCCTCGGCCTCGGCGTCGAACATCCCGGGCGCGAAGAGCAGCACTTCGTCCCCCGAGGGCAGGCCGGGCGCGAACCCCGGAGGCAGCGGGATGCGCTCGCTGCTCCAGCCCTCCAGGGAGACCTCGGCAACGGGAGGAGCTTGCTCGACTTCCTCGGGGGAGCGTGCGGCGCAGCTGCCGGCAACGAGACCGAGCCAGAGGCTCGCGAGGGTGGCGACCGCAGAGCAGGTTCGGGGAGCTGTCATACCCCCGAGTCTAGCCCAGCGAGGAGACGCGGGCCCACCGCCTTTCCCGACGGCGGGCCCCCACTCGGTCTCTAGTCGAACAGCCCGTCCAGCCGCAGGAGCTGAGTCTCTCCGCTGTTGTCGTCGACTCCGTCGTTGTCGTTGACGATCACGGCCGTGCCGTCGCCCAGGACGGCCAGACCTTCCAGCTTCTCCGGGAAGGGCCCACCCGTCGGAGCGAAGACGTCGGCCACGATCAGGTCGAGGGCCAGGCTCTTGTCCAGAACCTCGAACACCTCTCCCTGGCTGCGGAAGTCCACGCCGTCCACCGACACGGTGTAGATGCGCTTGACCGTCGCGTCGGTTCCGCCCTGGTCGTCGCGCTCGAGCACGGCGAAGGTGTCGGAGCCCAGGTAGGTGAGCTCGGACAGCCCGACCCAGCCGCCGTTCGGGGAGGTCGGCGCGTCGAGCGGATAGTAGGCGAAGGTCCAGTCTCCGTTCCGGCGGTCGTAGCGACCGATGCGCGCGCGATCCGAGGGATCTCCGGCGGCTTGCCAGGCGCGCTGGAAGCAGACGTAGACGTAGGGGCCGATCGCGGCCACACCCTCGTAGCCGAAGCGCAGCTGGTTCCGGGTCAGCTCGATCGGCGGAAGAACGACTTCCTGGATGCGGCCGCTGGCCGCCACGCGCACGAGCAGGTTCGGCGTCTCGAAGGGGCGATCATCGGGATCGCTGACTCCATCGACCAGGTTGCCCGCGCCTTCGGAGGCCACCCAGAAGCCGCCCCGGAACCAGGCCAGGGCTTCGGCGTCCAGGTTGACCGCGCCGTCGGCCTCGACGATGTCGGTCGGGTCGAAGTCGTCGGTACCGGGAAGCTGGGCCTTGAGGGACTCGAGGGCGTCCAGGAGAAGGCCTTGGTCGTCCCGCAGTTCTCGCTCCGCCGTGATGACCGCCGGGTTGCGCCCCAGGTCGACGCGGAAGATGCGGCTGCGACGGTAGAAGCTGTCGTGAACGGTGAAGGCGTTGCGCGTCGTGTTCGGCGGAGTCGCCAGGGCCGAGAGGGCTCCCCACGGGATGGGGCTCACGTTGCCCGGACGGTTGCGCGAGATCAGCTTGGGGTAGGTGGACTGACCGGTGCGGGCGTAGAGGACGATCGAGGAGCGGATCTTGTCCTCGCGGCTGTCCTCCTCGCAGGAGACCACGAAGAGGTCGCGCTCGGGGATGGCCAGCAGCCCCTCGGGCGCTACACCTGTCGGCAACACCTGGCGCAGGACGGGTCGCGTTGCGCCCAAGGGCAAGGGAAGCATCTGGTAGACGGCCACGACGCTGGAGCGCTCGGAACCGACGAACAGGAAGCGCTGGTTGCCGTAACGGCCGAACTCGATTCCCTCGGGCTCGTTGCCCTTGTTCTCGGAACGACCCTCGGGGTAGTGACCGATGCGCGTGACGAGGCGCTCGACCGAATTGCCGGCCTCGAACAGGGGCGCTCCGTTCACGCCGAAGTTCGTGAACCCGCGGCTGCCGCCAAAGAGGTCGCCCTCGTCCGCGGTGGCGAAGGTCAAAAGCGACGTCCAGGCAACGGCGTCGGGCTCGCGCGGCACGTCCTGGAGGGCATCGACGGGCTCGATCAGGTCGTTCTCGGCGATGTCGATCCGATCGAGGTCGACGGTCCCGGCCGGGAAGTCGTTCAGGATCTGACCCGTCGAGAGCGCGATCAGGACGATGTGGTTGTTCTCCTGACAGGTGACGACCGCGACGTTGAGGGCGTTGATGTCGATGAACTCGGGCTCGGGGTCCTCCGGATACAGATGGGGAATCCCGACCAGATCCACCGTGCGGGTGATCCAGTTCGCCGGGGCTCCCACCAGGTCCACGATGACCACGAAGCCCGGGGGCGCCTGGGGCGGCTCGCCCTCCCCCAGGTCCTCGTCGCGCTCGTTCTCGATGGCGACGGCGGCGTAACGGCCGTCGGGACTGATCGCGACGGCATCGGGCTGACCTCCCAGGGCGAGGCTACGCACGACGCCGCGGGTCTGGAGATCGACGACCAGCAGCTCGCCCGAGGTGTTGACGAAGTCCGCGCTCGTGTTGACGCACACCAGGGCGTAGTCCCCGCGCACTGCGACCGACGTGGGCTCACCGGGCAGCGGGAGAACGCCGTCCGGCAAGGGGTTGTAGGGATCGGTGATGTCGACGAAGCCGAGCTGCTCGGTTGCGCTGTCCGTGTAGACGAGCAGGTTGCCGTCCTCGCTCGCGGCGACGATCTCCGCCACGGTTTCCTCGTCGACCGAGGTGTTCAGGAAGACCGGGAAGGTCGCGATGCGCTGGAAGGGACCCCCGACCCCGGTTCGGGAGGGGAAGAAGTGCGGGTCGTCCAGCGCGGAGGGATCTTGTAAGGTCTGGAAGCTCAGCTGGGCTCCGAGGGAACCGCCCAAGAGGAGGGCGGCGAGGCTGAGGCGTGCGGGGGTCTTCATCCGTTGTTTGTCTGAGGTTGCTTCGAAAGCGCGGCGGAAGGTGCCGTACCGGTGCCCGCGGAGGATAGGCGTCGCTGTAGGCGTTCGATCAACGCAGCGTGGCCTTTCGATAAAGCCGCACGGTGACGCAGAGGCCCCCCTCTCAGCGATCGGAGGCTCGCTGTCCTCTTCTAGAACACCGACCAGCGCGAGGAGGGACTCGCCGACCACGAAGGCACCACCCGCCTACCGGCAAGACTGGAACCGGATCACCCGGGGCCAAGCTAGCCCCGATCAGAAGGGCCAGGCTCCTACTCGGCGTGGCTTGGCTGCGTTGCCTCCCAGGCTTCCAAGGTCCGATCGAGCTCTTGCGCGTAGGCCCCGGGCGGGATCCAGCCGCGCAGGCTGTGCAACCTCTCCCCATCGGCGTCGAAGAGCACGTGACAGGGGACTCCGTCCAGGCCGAGGCGGGGGGCGGTCTGGTCCGGGTCGAGATCCCGGTTGATCTTGACCAGGGCAAAATTCCGCAAGCGCTCGGTCACGGCTGCGTCTCGGTAGTTCAGCCAGTCGTAGCGCTTGCACCACGGACAGCCGTCGCTGCCGAACTCGACGTAGAGAGGCTTCTCGATCCGACGGGCGAAGGCCAGAGCCTCGTCCAGATCCCAGGCGTAGTACCAGGCGGGCGGATCGAGATCGATGGGCCGGTGCGGGTCGATGCCGTGGGTGGCGAGGAAGGCAGCACGCTCCTGTTCGAAGGCATCCCAGGACCGGAGGCGAATGCGCGCGGCGCGCTCGGCCAGGAACTCGTGCCGCGGACGGAGCTGAGGGCGCAGCTCGAAGGACAGCTTGTCCTGGTCGGAGGCCACGGGAAAGAGCACCTGCTGCCCCACGTACCAGGGTTCGCTCCACAGGTTGCTGGCGAACAGGAGCGAGGCCGGCCTCACGAACTCTTGCTGCCGTTCGTCGAGGACCGCCCACGAGTCGCCCGGAGAAACCCGGCCGTCGAGGTTCATGTCGAGGAAGTAGAGCCGTAGAGCCTGTCCATCGAGCTCCAGGTCCGCCTCGAAGTGATAGAGCGTCATCACCGTGACTCGAAACTGGTCGGCGTGCTCGTAGAGACTCAGCACGACCGGCACGTCCAGGACGGACAGCGGGAGGTAGTGACCGAAACCGTTGGAGCTCTCCTCGTCGAGGCGCATCAGCTCCCCCTCGCCCTCCTCACCATCGGCATTCGCGTCGACCCACAGGCAGCTCATGCCGGCGAGCCCTTCGACCTCCGGGTCGAGGCCGGGGACCAGGGTCAGCCGGACCGGCCGGCCTGCGAGGCTCAAATCCAGTCGGAACAGACCTTCCCGCTCGACGAAAGGATCCTGCGGCACCTGGGCACAGGCCACCTCACGCCAGCTCTCGCCCTCCACCCGTCGCGGTTCAAGAACCAGGGCTTCGTTCCCAGACAGCAGCGCCAGACCGATCCATCCTGAAGTCCACATTCGTTTTCCTCTTTGTTTCGTGCACCTGATGCGGCGGTTCACGGGTCTCACAGACGCAGACGAAGGGTCTCTCCCGCTTCGAATTGAACGGGCGTCGTGCTCTCTCGGCGGGTGGAGGAGTGGATGACGAGCGTGGCTGCATTGCAGGGCACCTCGAGCACGGCCGTGCGTCCCTCCCAGAGCGGAGCCTGCTCCACCGGCGCTCGGCCCAATCCGTTCGAGCTCCACATGGAGACAGGTTCCCCGACCACGTCCAGGAGCTCGATGAACATGTCGTCTTCCCAGTCCGCAAGCTCCAGCTGGAAACGGGCCGCCCGAGGCAGCACCCAGGTCTGCGCTCCGGGATCCACGTCGAGCGTGAGGGACGTGAGCAGGGCATCGGGGTGATCGGCGCGCAGCCAAACGCCCGAGCGCGGAACGTCTTCCAGGACGAAACGGCCGTCCGAGTCGCTTTCACAGGCTCGTCCGTGGGCGTAGACACGCGACTCGCCAGAACCGTATCCGGGCCCCTGGACGAGGATCGACGCTCCCGCCAGGGGAAACCCCCGATCGTCGACCAGGCGGCCCTCGACTCGCCTCAGGGCCTGGGCAGCGGGAAAGGAGACGTCGACCCTCTGACCGGCACGTACGGGCCCCGTCTCGAACCACAGGGCCGTGTCCTCGTCCAGGATGCGCAGGGTGTAGGTGCGGCCGGAAGAAAGCCCCCCGAGTCGAAAGGAGCCGGACGCAGCGGTGCGGGTGCAGTGGGCGAAGCCTTCGCTGCCTGCCGCCAGGGCTTCGAGCGGGCCGGTATCGCCTGGCCCGGGGAGCGTGGGGTCCTCCACCCAGACGAGCAGTCCCGACCTCGGCTCTCCTCCGGAGTCCAGCACGTCTCCCTCGATCGCAAGGGCGGCTTGACTCAACGTGAAGGTTCCCAGTTCGACCTGTTCCCCCGGGCGCGCCGCGCCAGGCTCGAGGGGGAACGGAGTGGGCGCCCTTCCGGGAGCGACCCCCCAGAGTTCCCGTGGAAGCGGCAAGCATGAGGTCAGCTCGAAGGAGCCGTCCGGCGCGCTCATCGCATGGCTCGACCCCAGGAACACGCTCGCTGCACCGATTCCGTTTCCCAGCTCATCGAGCACGGTGCCGAGCAGCCGCACCGTTGCCTCGCGGGTCATGCAGAGGCTCGGAGTCACGTCGGACACGGCCCAGGTGCGCGTCCCCAGATCGTCCCTGTGCAAGGTCAGTCGTAGCTCGGGGACGTCGGGAACGGATTCCAACGCGAAGCGCCCATCGCGATCGCAGCGGGCCGTCCAGTAGCGAGGGTACTGAAGATGGAACGGACGGGAGAAACGCGCTGCGACCGATTCCTCGAGGGTCACCCACACCTCGACGTCGGCGAGGCCCTGACCCAGCTCGTCCACGACTCGCGCCTCGAGGGAACGTGCGGGCGCGAGCCCCAGAAAGGGCGGCTCCCCGTTCTCGGGATCCCAGACGCCCGCCAGCGCGCAGACGTACCCGGGAGCCTCGGCCTCCAGCATCAGGCGCTGTGCGCCCGTTGGCAGGGAGAAGCGGCCCGCGGCATCGCTTGCGGAATCCCAGGACAATGGAGGTCCGTCGATCGACTCCAGCGGCTTCCAGGCGACCAGGGGCAGGCGAACACCTTCGTGAACGCGGGCGTGAAGCCTGGCTCCGACGACCGGTTCACCCTCCCAGTCCAGCACGATCCCCTTGGGACTCTCCTCCCACACCTCGGCCCTCACGAGCCCGGGGGCAAGGGATTCGCGCTCGGCGAAGGGCACGATGGGTGCAACCGCGCTCTTCGGTCGCTCCTCGAGTCCGACCGCAAGGCCATCGGAAGATGAAGCACGGCCGTTCGCGTCCAGGAGGTAGCGCGCCCCGACCATCGTGATCCCGAGCGCCGCCGTTGCGAGCAGTGCCGTTGTTCCCCAGGACCCGAGAAAGGGTGTGGCGTCGGCGGGATCGGAAACCATCTCCTGGGGCGCCTCCCCCACCCCGAGCAACAACGCCCCCATCCAACCGCTGCGACCGTCCGGATGGTCGGCGTCCATGCGCTCACGCAGCCGCTGCAAGCCGCGCTGCAGCCGGGTATGTACGGTGCGTACGGGTAGCTCCAGGGTTTCGGCGATGCGCGCCACGCTGGCTCCCTCGTAGTACCGCAACAGGAGCGGCGTGCGGTAGGCCTCGGGCAGGGCCTGCACGAAGGAGAGCAGCTTCGACTGCTGGTCGGCGCGCATGGCCAGCTCCTCGGCCGACGGCAAGAGCTCCGATCGCGCTCCCTCGCGCTCGTACCCGAAGCGCCGAGCGCGCCGTCGCCGGGCCTTGGAGGCGAGATTGCGCAGGGTGCCGACGAGCCAGGGCCGACGGCGTTCCGGCGCGGGCGACTCTCCGCGCAGGGAGGCCAGGAGGGTCTCCTGGGAGAGGTCCCTGGCCTCTTCGGGATCCTCCACGAGCTTCAACGCCAGCTGTTCGAGCCAGCGCAGCTCTTCGAGGGCGGAGGATGTGCGGGGAACGTCCATTTCCCCATCGTCCCCGCGCCCCGGACCTGTGCGTCAGGACTCCGGAGTTTTTCTCGTGCTCGCCTCCCGGGCCACCCTCCAGGCCACGAGACCTGCATGCACCTCTTCCATGCTGGAGCAGCCCGTCAGGGCCAGGCTCTGCCGGACACCCTGGTCGAGGAAGTCGAGCGCCCACTCGACGCCCCGCTCACCGGCTGCGGCGAGCGCGTAGAAATGGGCACGCCCCACCATGCACGCCGTCGCCCCCAGGGCGACCGCCTTGACGATGTCGCTGCCGCGGCGAATCCCGCCGTCGCAGTACACCTCCAGGGCACCTTCCACCGCCTCGGCGACCGGGGCCACGAGATCGATCGGGGCCGGGGACGTGTCCAGCTGACGACCGCCGTGGTTGGAGAGGGCGATGGCGTCCAGCCCCACCTCCCGGGCCTGCCGGGCATCGGCCACGCACTGGATGCCCTTGAGCACGATCGGACCTTCCCAGTGCTCGCGGAACCAGTCGATGTCCTTCCACGACAGAGCGCGCGTGAACTGCCGCTCCATGTGTTCGTGCAGCGAGACGACGTCGCTGCCGTCCTCGCTGTTCTTGCCCACGACGTTGGCGAACACGATCGGCTCCGAGCGCAGGAAGGCCCAGGTCCAGGCCGGATGCAGCAGTCCGTCGACCAGCGTGCCCAGACCGGCCTTCGGGGGGAGAGTGAAGCCGCGTCGCACGTCGCGCTCCCGCCGGCCCAGCACCGCGGTGTCCACCGTGATCACGATCGTGTCGTAGCCCGCGTCCCGCGCGCGCTCCAGGAGCTCGGCCACCAGGCCTCGGTCCTTCCAGACATAGACCTGGAACCACAGGGGCGCGTCCCGGCCGGTGCTCTTGCTGGCCGCCGCGACCTCCTCGATCGAGCGAGTTCCCATGGTCGAGAGCGTGTAGGGCAAGCCGGCGCGCGCCGCGGCCCGCGCCACGGCCAGCTCCCCTTGGGGATCGGCGATGCGCGCAAAGCCGGTCGGGGCCAGGATCAAAGGCAACGGCTGCTGCTTGCCCAGGACCGTGACCTGCGGATCGATGCCCGAAACGTCCCGCAGGACCCGGGGGCGAAACTCGAGCTCGGAGAAACGAGCCACGTTGCGCTCCAGGCTGAGCTCGTCCTCCGCGCCCCCGTCGATGTAGTCGAAGATGCCCCGGGGCAATCGCTTGCGTGCCAGTCGCCGCAGGTCTTCCAGGTTGGCGACGCGAGCCAGCCGCCGCTCGACGGCGTCGAGCTCGACTCCGCGAAAACGCAGGACGGATCGCAGGGTCTTCAGCCAGGCCATGGGGATCAGGTGAGCGAGGCGATCGGTCGGACGCCCTTCAAACTCCGAACTGACGCAGATGATGGTCCACGTGTTTCCACATCAGACGGTCCCACTCTTCCGGGGTGAGCGGACCGAAGAAAGGATGCGGCTCCCGGGTCCGGGGCCCGACCTCCCCGAAGCGCCGAACGAGCTCGATCAAGGCGGCCTGTTCTTGTTCCAGGTCCAACACCTGCGCCACCCGGAACTTTGGATCCGTGGGCGCGTTACGGTGGAACGGACCCTCGCCGTCCACGAACTTCTTCTTGGCCAACCCTCCGAACAGACGCCCGATCAAGCGGCGCTTCATCTCCATCTCTCCCGCGGCCACCCGGAACGGAAGCTGACAGTGCCTCAGCATCTGGGCCACGTCCATCTTGCCCCACTGGCGTGGACTAGCCTCCGAGAGGGACTCGATGCGCTGCACGACGCGCGCGTTGGCTTCCGTTTCTCGCAAGGTGCTCATGGGAAGTTTCAGGGACCGACCCAGCCCTGGGCCACGGGCCCATCAGCGCTGGCGCTTCAGCGTGATCACCATCTCGTGATCGACCTCACCTCGGCGCAGGGCCTTCCAGTGCTGCTCGATGTGATCCTCGTCGATGTAGCGCAGGGTCATCTTGCCCATGAAGACCTCGTCGATCGACTTGAGGTCGTTGACGTGATCGAAGCGGAAGGCGACCTCACCGTTTTCGAGGGCATGGGCGCGCATCCTGGGCTGATTGCCGCCGGCGCAATAGTGGGTCATGACCAGGCTGTTCCCGTCGAGGGAATACATGTTGGTCATCTCGTGGTCGGTACCCGCCATCATCCGCTCCCGAACCACGGTCCCGGCCGAGGTGACCTCGAAGGTGGTCGTCACAGGCTCCTCGGTCGGACCGGTCGAGTCCCAGCTGCCCTCGAGGGCGGTCAGGTCTTCGAACAGGAGCGCGCGCAGGCCGGGGTCGGCCGCGACGACGGGCACGCCACCGCTCAAGGTCTGGCAGCTGGCGAGGGAAAGGGCGAGCAACGGGGCGACGAAGGTGCGCATGGAACTCTCCTGGGCAGGGTCTCCGAACAGGTTGGGATCGAGCCTAGCGCGAAGCTCCCGTTCCGTCACAGACCCGCGCATGGAAACGCGGCAGGCCTGCCGGACCTCCCTAGCCCTGGGCCCGGGTCCCCGGAGGCGCGAGCTCGTCCCGGAGCCACGAGCGAAAGGCGGCCAGGGCGGGCAGGCTCAGGTTGGCCTCGGGGTAGGCGAGGTAGTAGCCCTGCTGACCGGGCATGCGTCGGTCGGGGAACGGACTCTCCAGCTTGCCCTGGTTCAGCTCTTCCTCGATGAGGAAGGTCGGCAGGAGAGCCACGCCCAGTCCGGCCAGGGCGGCCTGGATGACCATGAGGTGGTGCTCGAAGAGAGGGCCGCGCAGGCTCTGCCCCTCGATGTCGAAGCTGCGAAACCAGCTCGACCAGGCGCTGCGGCGACTCTCCATCTGAAGCAGCGGCCAGCGCAGCAGGTCCTCGGGGCTCTCGATCTGGCGCGCCACCTCCGGAATGCACACGACCAGCACCTCCTCACGCATCAACTCGTCCAGCCGAGCCCCGGGCCAGTGGGGCCGTCCGTGGTGGATGGCCGCATCGAAACCGTGCACGTCGAAGTCGAAGCTGCCCACACGGGTCGTGAGGTGCACGCGCACGTCGGGATGGGCCGCATAGAACGTGGGGATGCGGGGGATGAGCCAGCGCGTGCCGAAGGTGGGCAGGATGGCCAGGTTCAGGTCGCTGCCCACGCCCCCGGAGGCCTGGACCTCGAGGGTCAGGGCCGAGAGGCGATCCAGGAGGACCTGGAGCTTGCCCCCGAAGGAGCGGGCCACGGGGGTCGGGCGCAGGCGGGTCCCCCCCTCCCGCAGGAACAGCTCGACCCCCAGCTGGCGCTCCAGCAGGGCCACCTGGCGACTGACGGCCCCCTGGGTGCGACCCAGCTCCTCCGCCGCTCGGGTGAAGCTGCCGTAGCGCAGGCTGGCCTCGAAGGCGTGGAAGGCGGTCAGGGAGGGCATCTCGGCGCGCATAACCATGAGAATAACTCATGGCGCCTATCACAAGAACACGCATACCCACATGGATAGGGCTGGTCGATACTCCGCGCAGGAGAAAACTCATGATCCAACTGCATGAAAGCGCCCTCACCTCGACCCTCGAGGGATGGCTGGGTCACGGCCGCTGGACCCACCTGTCCGCAGCCCTGGACGTGCCCCAGGTGAGCCGGGAACCCCGGGGAGAAGGCCGGCTGGGGCGCGGGGAGATCGCCCTGGCCCTGGCCCTGGGCCTGCTCGACGACCTCTGCCAGCGGGTTCCCCTCGCCGCGGCCTACGTGAACGAATGTGCCCTGGAGGGCCGCCGCTTCCTGTTCGACCACGGCGCCATGCGCACGGTCGCCGCGCCGAGTGGCAACCTCCCCGCGGGACGCCGGGCCATCGCCCGGCTGCTCGAGCCCCTGGGCTACCGCCAGTCCCGGGTCTATCCCCTCGAGCGCCTGGGCATGACGGGCTACGTCTACACCCACCTGGACGACCCCGAGTCGATCCCCCAGTACTTCGTCTCGGAGCTCGAGCCCGAGCACTTCGGCGTCCCCTTCCAGCGCGCCGTCCACGACCTGGTCTCGACCAGCGTGGACCCGCTGCCACCCTCGACCGCGGGGCTCCTGGCCGAGCTCGAAGCCGAAGGGAGCCTGGATGCCCGGGACGCCGGACGGCTCCTGGTCCTGTTCCTGCGTGCCTTCGGACGGCACCACCGCGAGCCCACCTGGAACGAGTACGAAGCCTTCGCCCAGGAAAGCCCGGAGATGGCCTGGATCGCGACGGAAGGCCACACCTTCAACCACATCACCGACCGCGTGCTCGACGTCTCGGCCGTGGCCGCCTTCCAGCGCGCCCTGGGGCGACCGGTCAAGCGCGAGCTCGAGGTGAGCCGCACGGGCCGGGTCATCCAAACCGCCTTCCAGGCCAACGAAGTCGAGCGCCTCTTCCGGGACGAGCGCGGCTACATCGCACGCCGCGTTCCCGGTTCGTTCCTCGAGTTCATCTCGCGCGAGAGGCTGGAGGACGGCCGCCTGGATCTGGCCTTCGACGCCCAGAACGCCCAGGGCATCTTCAAGATGACCGCCACGGAGAAAGAGGCATGCTGACGACGCCCCAAGCCATCGACGGAGTCCTGGAAGACCTACGCGCTCTCCTGGGCGAGAACGGCCTGTTGCACGAGGAGGCGGATCGGGCTCGCTACGAAGCGGGTTGGCGCTACGGACGGGGACGCGCGTTGGCGGTCGCCCGTCCCAAGACGCCGTCGAGCGTCGCGGCCGTGCTCGAGCTGTGCCACCGCGCGGGGGTCCGCGTGCAGCCGATGGGCGCCAACACGGGACTGGTCGGAGCATCGAACCCCGACGCCTCGGGCGAGCAGCTCGTGCTCTCCCTCGAACGCCTGTCCTCCACGATCGACGTCGATCCCATCGGTCGCACGGTGCTGGTCGACGCCGGGGTCACCCTGAGCCAGCTCAACCAGGCCCTCGAGCCCCACGGCCTGTTCTTCCCGATCGACCTGGGGGCCGACCCCCAGATCGGAGGCATGATCGCCACGAACACGGGTGGCACGCGCCTGTTGCGCTACGGCGCGGTGCGCGAGCACGTCCTGGGACTCGAAGTGGCCCTGGCGGACGGACGCCTGTGGACCGACCTCTCGCCCCTGCGCAAGGACAACCGCGGCCTGGACCTCAAGCAGCTGTTCCTGGGCACTTCCGGCACCCTGGGCATCGTCACGCGCGCCGTGCTCTCCCTCGCCCCGCTGCCGAAGCAAACCACCACGGCCTGGGTCGCCCTGCAAAGCGGCGAAGGCGCCCTCGAGCTGCTCGCCCACCTGGAACGCGGCGTGGGCGAGACCCTGTCCGCCTTCGAGGTCCTCTCCCGGAACGCCTTCGAGGCCACGCTGCGCCATGGAGCCGGACTCACCAACCCGTTCGGAGAGCTGTCCCCCGAGGTCGCCGCGCTGATCGAGCTCTCCACACCCATGGGTCCGCAACAGATGGACCTCGAGTCGGTCATGCTCACCTCCCTCGAGGTTTTCATGACCGAACGCGAAGACCTCGTCCTCGACGTGGTTCCGCTCAAGCCCCAGGCGGCCTGGCACCTGCGCCATCAGGTCAGCGAGAGCCTTCGTCACGAAGGGCACGTGCTGGCCCTCGACGTGTCCGTACCGCGTTCCCAGATCGCCCGCTTCACCCGGGACGTGCGCGAGGACCTCGCGCGTCACTTCCCCCAGGTGCGCATGTGCGACTTCGGTCACTGGGGCGACGGCGGGACTCACCTCAACCTGGTCTGGGACCCGGCCGAAGTGGACCAGCCGCGCGCTCTGACGGAAGAGCTGCAGACGCGCATCTACGGCTCCTCGTTCCGCGACTACGGCGGCAGCTTCAGCGCCGAGCACGGCGTGGGCCCCCACAACCAGGACCACTACGAGACCCTCAGCTCGGAGCTCCTGCTCTCCACCTGCCGCGCCCTCAAGGAGCACTTCGATCCGGCCCGCAGGCTGGGCAACGTTCGACTCGAGGGCAGCTCGACTGCGGGCTAGCGACCCGGGGTCTCCAGGCTCTCCAGGTGCACGCGGGCCTCTTCGATGGCCGCGCTGTGATCCCCCTCGGCAGCCTCGTAGACCTCGATCGCGTCCACGAACAGGGCGCGGGCACCTTCGCCCTCCCCCAGAGCTTGTTCGATGACCGCCAGGGTCAGGTAGGCGCTGGCCGTGGCGGGGTTGGCGTCGCCCAGGGTTCCGAGCAACACGTCCAACCCACGCTCGGCAGCCTCGCGGCCCTCCGCGTGACGCCCGGCCCGAGCCAAGGTGCTCGCTAGATTGTTGAGGGCCACGCCGACGGCCGAGTTGTTCGGCCCCAGGCGTTCGAGCCGCCCGGCGTAAACCTCGCGCCTCAGCGCGATGGCCTCGTCGAAGTCTCCCAGAAAGCTCAGACACGAGGCGAGCTGGTTGAGGGCGGAGAGCCGATCGGGGTGGTCCGCCTCGAACACGGCGTCCGCGATGTCGACCGAGCGCCGGGCGTGAACGAGGGCTTTCTCCGGACGCAGTCGATCGAGCTCGACCGAGGCCAGATTCGAGAGTATGCCCAGCCCGAAAGGCGATCGCTCTCCGAACTGAGCCTCGAAGACCGAGAGCAACTCCTCGAGGGCCGCCACGGTCCCTTCCAGCTCACCGCGGGACCAGCGCAGGATGGCCAGGTTGCCCCAGACCTCCCAGATGCCGTCCCGTTGACCTCCGCGCGTTTCGGCCAGCTCACCCTCGAAGAGCTCCAGGGCCCGCTCGAGCCAGGGCTGGGCTTCGTCCAGGCGACCGACGGAGAGGAGCACGTGGCCGAGCCCGTTGGCGGCACGGGCTTCGAGCTCGGGGGCGCCGGCGCCTTCGAGCCTTCGCAGCACGGAGAGAAAGCCCTGCTCCGCTGCGCTCCACTCGCTGCGCCGTGTGAGCAAGACGGCACGCTGGAGCTCGAACAAGAGCCGGTAGCGGTCGTCCGGGTCGAGCTCGAGGGCGACGTCGGAGATGCGCTCGAGCTCGGCGTCGGCTTCGTCGCTGGCACCGAGTCGTTCGAACACTTCCATGAGGGTGGCTCCGATGGACACGGCCACGACCGGTGGAAGCTCCTCGTGCCCGACCTTCTCCGACGCTGCTCGCAAGAGGTCGATGACCGGCATCTGCGGTCCCTCGAGCTCGGGCATGGCGCGCTGCAGGAGCCCCTCGGTGAAGAAGCGATTTAGCTCACGACTGATCGCCAGCTGTTCCTCGTAGCGCACCCGCGCACGCACCTGCGCCGCCCTGCTGCCTACGATCGCCACCGTCCCGGCCGCGAGCAGCGCCCCCAGCCCGAGAACCAGGACGCTCTCGGCAGGCCTACGGCGAACCAGACGGCGGAGGCGTCCGAGACGTCCGATTCGATGGGCTTCCACCGGCAAGCCCTGCAACCAGCGCTGCAGGTCGGAAGCCAGGGCCTCGGCCGACCCGTAGCGTTCCTCCGGATCCTGGGCCACCGCCTTGAGCAATACGGCGTCGAGGTCTCGATCCACGACACGCCGGCGCTCCCGCGCGAGGCTGGCGCCGAACACGTCGGCGTCCACGACCTGGCTCGGAGGTCGGGCTTCGCTCTCCTGCAAGCGACGGTGGAACTCCAGGGGATCGGAGGACGGGATCTGGTCGAGCCCGCGCGGAGGATGGCCCGTGAGCAGCGCGTACAGGATGGCCCCCAGGGCGTGCACGTCCGTGCGCACGTCCGGGTGGGTACCCGTTCGCGCCTGCTCGGGACTCATGAAGGCCGGCGTGCCGAGGGGACCGAAGCCCAGCGGCCCCGTGATGGAATCGGCCGACTCGCAGGCGCCCTGGTGACCCTGGGCGTCGGCCAGGGCGCGGGCGATTCCCAGGTCGATGACGACCGGCCGTAGCCCCCGGGCATCGCGGCGCAGGAGCACGTTGGAAGGCTTGAGGTCTCGGTGCAGAACGCCGCGCTGATGCAGGTGGTGCACCGCTTCGGCCAAGGCCACGACCAGCCTCACGCACGCTTGGACGTCCCGCCCGAGCTCGGGGACGGCTGCGGACAGAGGCTCGCCGTCGATGAGGTCCATGGCCAGGTAGGGTCGACCGTGGGCATCCACGCCGGAGTCCCGGTAGCGCACGACGCCCGGGTGATCGATGCGGGCGAGCAGGAGAGCTTCCCGGTGGAAGCGCTCGAGGGCTGCCGCCGGTACGGCGGAAAGGGTGACGAACTTGAGGGCAACGCGCGCGTCGGGATCCGAACGCCGCCCCAGGTAGACCGCCCCCATGCCTCCCCGCCCCAGGAGTCGCTCGATGCGGTAGGCGCCCAGGGTCGCGCCGAGAACGCCCGCCGGATCGTGCTCGTCCTGGACAGCCGACGAACGAGCGTCCTCCAGGAAGGCGAGGGAGCCCTGGGTCCCGTCGCGCTCCAGCATGCGCTCGGCCAGGCGGGCCGCCTCGGGCTCCGCGGCCCTCCAGCGTTCCAGCGCCACCGAACGTGCCGCGCCCTCCGCATCGCACAGGGCGTCGAAGATCTCCCCCGCCTTGGCATAGGTACGCGCCTCGTCCCCTCGACTCGAATCGGAATCAGCCACGCTTTCCCTCTCCGAGCTCGAGTTCGAGCCAGGCGCGAGCCTTGCGCCAAGCCTTCTCGACCGCGCTCAGGCTGAGTCCCAGGATCCCCGCGATCTCCTCCATGCTCTGACCGCCGAAGAAGCGCAGCTCCACGATCTGCCCGTGGCGCTCGTCCAGCCGGGAAAGACGCTCCAGGGCCTCGTCGACGGCCAGGAGGTCGAGCGCCCCGAGACCGTCGGTCACGGCCGGTTCGACCTCGATCGACAGGGGGCGCTTCCCCTCTCCGCGCTTCGTGCGGCCCCGTGCTCGGGCCTGGTCGACGAGGACCTGGCGGCACAGACGCGCACAGCGTCGCAGGATCTCCTCGCGCTCGATGCCCTGGGCCGCCCCCTGCCGCAGGGCACGTTCCAGCGCTTCGTGGGCCAGGTCGGTGGCACCGATCGAACGATCCCGGTACTCGCGGCGCAGCAGCACCGACGCCACGCTGCGAATCTCGTCGTAGAGGGTGCGGCTCAGCTCGTCCATGGGGAGCCCTCGATTGTCGCGCGAATCCCGAGCGCGGCAACCTGGGTCCGGACTTTTGAAGTTCCGCGTTTTTCCGTACGGGCCGGACCCCTTTTCGACGCAGAGGTCCATCGCGATTCCCCCACCCTGTTCAGCACGGACCTCTTCATGCAAGCCAAGCCCAACAAACCCCGTTTCTCTCTGCCCCTGGTCGCATCCCTGTTCTTCCTGCCCCTGTTCACGGGCTGCGAAACCCTGGACGCGGCCGCCGAGGCGATCGACGAGCGCGCGAATCGTCTGAACGCCGCGGTATCCAAGCTCAACGACACCGCCGACACGACCCAGGCGACGTTCCAGGAGGTCCAGGAGTCCATCGATGAAACCGAAGGGAGCCTCGAGGAGACCCTGGACGAAGCCAAGAAGAAGGGCGAGGAGCTCAGCGGGAAAGAGTGAGCCACGCTAGGAGCCCGCGTCGAGCAGCACGCTGCGCCCCTCGACGGCGTAGACCGGGCCCTGCGCCGAGAGGGCCTGCCAGGTGAGCCGCTTCTCCTGGGGCGAGAGGTAGACCATCGTGCCTTGCCCCGAGACGGTCAGCCGGCCCGTGGCCGGATCCAGGCGGCGCTCGATCATCGTCCAGGTCTCG
>JAUIEE010000324.1 GCA_030428965.1 bacterium
CGAAGAGGAACTCGGCGAGCGCCTTGGCCAGCTCGGTCTTGCCGACGCCGGTCGGCCCCAGGAACAGGAACGAGCCGATCGGCCGGTTCGGGTCCTGCAGCCCGGCGCGCGCCCGGCGCACCGCCTCGGACACCGCCTTGATGGCTTCGTCCTGGCCGATCACCCGCGCCCGCAGCGCCCCTTCCATATGCAGGAGCTTCTCGCGCTCGCCCTCCAGCATGCGGTCCACGGGGATCCCGGTCCAGCGGGACACCACGGCGGCGATCTCGGTTTCGGTCACCTCCTCGTTCAGCATGTGATCGCCCTCGACCGTCTCCGCCTCGGCGAGCTTGCGCTCGAGCTCGGGGATGATGCCGTAGGCAATCTCGCCGGCGCGCGTCAGGTCACCCTGGCGTTGCACCACTTCGAGCTCGTTGCGCGCCTGGTCGAGCTGCTCCTTCAGGCGCTGAGCGCCCGCCAGCTTTTCCATTTCCGCCTGCCAGACCGCGGTCATGTCCGCGGACTTGCGCTCCAGCTCGTCGAGCTCGGCCTCGAGCTTCTCCAGGCGCTCCTTGGATGCCCGGTCGGACTCCTTCTTCAGCGCCTCGCGCTCGATTTTTTGCTGAATCAGCTTGCGCTCCAGCCGGTCCAGGGCCTCGGAGGGGTCGAGGGGAGAGACGGAGCCCAACCCCGCGAGCGCCACCTCCCGCGCGTCCCACCACAACGCTGCGCGCCCTCGGCCCGGTGCCTTCAACCGCACGAGCTGTCCGGCCGCGAGCTTGCGGATTCCGCGGTAGATGCTGTGGGGCGAGGGGATGTAGCTGTGTCGGAAGAAGAGCGTCAGGGCGTCTCGATCGAGCTCGGGCCGGAAGGCCGGATGGGGCCAGAAGGACTTGAGCTCCGAGCCGAAGAACAGGGTCCCCCCCACCTGTCCCCAGTAGAGGGGCTTGATCCCCAGTCGATCCCGAACGAGTACGAGCTCCTCTTGCTCTCGATCCCAGAGGGCCAGGGCGAACATGCCGTTGAAGCGCTCGAGGGAAGCTTCCACACCCCAGCGCGAGAAGGCTCGCAGCACGACCTCGGTATCCGAGCTTCCCCGGAAGCTCTCCCCCCGGGCCTCGAGCTCTGCGCGCAGCTCGCCGTGGTTGTAGACCTCACCGTTGTAGGCCAGCACGAAGCGACCGTCGGGGGAGAGCATGGGTTGGTGCCCCTCCGCGCTCAGGTCCAGGATGGACAGGCGCCGGTGCCCCAGGGCCAGGCCCGTACGCCCATCGCTGAAGACGCCGTGGTCATCGGGGCCACGGCTCTCCAGGGTCTGCGCCATGTCCTGGGCCAGCCGATTCAGTTCGGCTTCGGGAGCCGCCTCACCCAGCCAGAAACCCGTCAGGCCGCACATGGTGCTCTCCGCTCGTTCCAGCTCACCGGGGGACACTCCTCTCGCCGACGCGCGCGTAGAGCTCCTCGTAGCGCCGCACGACGCGCTCGATGCCGTAGCGCTCGGCCACCCGCGCCCGGGCCCGGGCCCCCAGCTCCTCGCGATCGACCGGCTCCAGGGCCAAGAGCTGTTCGAGGGCCCCCTGCAGGTCGTCGAGCCCGGCGCTGGCAACGACACGTCCCGTGTCCCCGACCACCTCGGCCGAATCGCCCACGTTCGTGGTCACGCACGGAAGTCCGCAGGCCATGGCCTCCCCCAGGACGTTGGGGAAGCCTTCGTAGTAGGTCGAAGGCGAGATCAAGGCGTCGAAGGCGGGCAGGACGGAGGCCACGTCCGAGCTCTCCCCCAGCAGCTGCATGCGATCGGTGGCGCCGTTCTGCGCCAAGGCCTCGGCCACGGCAGGCTCGCTCGCGTCGACACCGCTGCCCACGTAGACATGGTGCAGCTCGGGGTGGCTGGCGCGCATGCGGTCGGCCAGGGCGAAGAGGGTGCGATGGTTCTTCATCGGATGCCAGCGCGCCACGTGACCCAGCACGAAGGCTTCGGCGGGGAGCCCCCATCGGGCCCGTAGCTCGGCCCGGCGCGCCGGGTCAGGTCGGAACTCCTCCAGATCGAATCCGTTGGGGATGAGCTCCCAGTCCCTGGACCGATATCCGATCGCCTCGTGGGATCGCTGTCCGGCGCGCGAGTTGGTCACGATCACCTGCGGGGCCCTGGAAAGTCGCGCGCACAGGCGCGGGGCGAGGCGCGCAGCCCACCCGCCGGCTCCCGCGGCGAAGGTGCAGCGCACGTTCCAGATCAGGGGAATCCGCCCGGCGAAGCGGGCAGCCAAGGTCCCCAGGAGGTCGGCATGGTAGAGCCAGGTTTGAACGAGACCCGGCCGCTGGCGTCGTAGGTCGCCGGCCAGCTCCCTTGCGGCGCCGAGCCGAATCCGCCCAGGCCGCATCCCCAGCCCGCGCACTTGCACGCCCAGAGCCTCGATGGGGGCCTTCAGAGCCCCCCCATCGATGAGGCTGACGACACGCGCGGGAAAGCGCTCGCGATCGGAGTGCTTCAGGAGCTTGAGCAGCATGCGCTGGGCCCCCCCGACCTCGAGGGAGGTGATGACATGCACCGTTTCGATCGCGGTGTCCCTAGGCGTGGGCATCGAGGGGCTTGGCAGGAAGGCGGGGTGCACGGGGGGCCCCGAAGGCCCGCGTCGCGAGCACGGCGACCCCGTGGAACTGAAAGAGGGCCAGAACGAAGGCCAGCTGGTAGCGGTGCCGAGGTCCCTGCAAGCGCGGAAAGAAGCCGTAGAAGAAGACCATCAGGGCGAAGAAGAGCACGAGGTTGCGCGCGAGGACCCGCTCGAAGCGCAGCACCTCGTACAGGGCAACGGGCAGGAGCATCCAGTGCAGGACCGAGGGGAACAGCACGAAGCGGTAGTTGTCCTCGATGCCCCACGGCCGGGGCGTGACCAGGAAGCGCAGCATCCCCTCGAAGACCCCGTCGGTCTGAATGACTCCCTGGGAGAACCAGCGCCCGCGAAGGAGCCACAGGAAGCCGACGCCCAGGGTCGCGCCGGCGGTCAAGAGCATGCGGGTCGTCCCCCCGCGGTGAAAGAACAGCCAGAGACCGAGGCTGGTCAGGCACAGGAGGGGCACGTAGTAGCGCACGAAGAACAAGAGCAGGCTCGAGATCAAGATGCCCAGGATGTGCACCCCGCGTACACGCACGGTCATCGCCATCAGGAAGTACGTCAGCCAGCAGGTGACGCACATCACGAGCGTGTCCTTCAGGTTCAACAGCGACGACCAGGCCAGGACGTCCCAGTGCAGCAAGAAGAACACCAGGAGCGGCGCGCGAAGCCCCGGTGCCATGTCCAGGAGTTCGACGATGCGATAGAGGCCCCGGGCCGCGACGCAGGTCAAGAGGAGGTTCAGGAAGACTGCGGCCCAGTAGTGATCCCCGAAGATCCACTGGGCCAAGGCGTTGTAGACGTAGTAGCCCACGTGGCGACCTCCGGCGACCTCGAACAGCGCCTGGCTCTGGACCGGATCCACGACCAGCCCCAGGGGTCCGCTGCCCGCGGCCAGCATCTCGGCGGCCTCCTCGGCGTACGTGACGTCGTCCAGGATGCGAAAATCGCTTGCCCCGACGACGCCGAAGTAGACGACGGTGATGCCGACCTTGATCAGGGCCACGGTCCATCCGGCGAGGATCCCCAGACGGCCGGCGAGCACGGCGAAGCAAGCGAAGAGCGTCGCTCCCGCCGCGAACAAGAGATCGGTGGACAAGCCCTCAGCCACGGAGTGTTCCCGCCATGGCACCAGGGTAGTCACCGTCGGCCGCGGAGCAACGAATGCCGGACTCGCAGCGGAAGCCTTCACGGGCAATTGGTAGCTTGTGCCGCCATGGCGGACACCGTCCAAGTGATCTACATCATGGGCTCGGGGCGCTCCGGATCGACCGTGCTCGACACCGTTCTCGGGTCCCACGAACGCATCGAGAGCGTCGGTGAGCTGTCCACCGTGACCCAGGACGGATGGATCGACGGGACCTTCTGTGCCTGCGGGGAGCGCGGCGCCGACTGCCCGTTCTGGTCCCGGGTGCGCCGGCGCTTCGAAGCCCAGGGCGGGGACATCCGGGCCTACGGGCACCTGCAGCGCGAGTTCGAGCGCATCCGCTCCCTGGGCAAGGTGCTGGGGTCCAGGAAGCGACCCGGCGCCGAGTTCCGGGAATGGAGCCGCCAGACCCTGGCGCTCTTTCGCGCCCTGCGGGATTCGAGCGAAAAGGAGATCCTGGTCGATTCCTCCAAGATCCCCGTGCGCGGCCTGGGCCTGGGCCTGGTGGAAGGCCTCGATGTCTTCTACGCCCACCTGGTCCGGGACGGTCGCGGAGTGGCCTGGTCCCTGGCCCAGGCCCACGCCAAGAACCTGGCCGAGGGGATCGAGCGGGACATCGCCCCCCGTTCCCTGACCCGTTCCACCCTGACCTGGTCCGCCGTGAACGCGATCTCCGGCTTCGTCCGGCGACGCGCCCCGGAGGACCGGCGCGTGCTCCTGCGCTACGAGGACTACGTGCGCGACCTGCCGGCGACCCTCGAGAAGTTCTCGGCCTTCGTCGGCGGCGACATGCGCTCGCTCGCAGAACGGGCCGCCCGCGGCGAGGAACTCTCCCCCGGCCATACGGTGGCCGGCAACCGACTGCGCATGCAGGGCAGCGTGCGTCTGCAGCCGGACACGCGCTGGATCGAAGGCATGTCCGCGACGAGCCGTCGACTCCTCTGGGGCCTCGCCTGGCCTTGGATGCGGGGCTACGGCTACCGCCCCTGAGCCATGCGGATCCTGCTCTACATCGGGCGCATGAACACCGGGGGCGCCGAGCGCCAGTTCGCCCTCATGGCCCGGCACCTGTCCGAGCTCGGGCACGAGGTCGCCCTGGTGACCCTGTTCGGCGGCGGCGAGTTGATCGGGGACGTGCCGCCTGAGGTCGAGCACGTGAGCCTGCACCCGGATCGGGCCGGGCGCGCCCGCAACCTCGTTCGGCGTCTGGGGGCACCGGCCCGACTCGCACGCGTGATCGATCGGCTGGCCCCCGACGTCGTCTACAGCGCTCTGTACCCGAGCAACCGCATCGCCCATCGCGCCCTGGCGCACGGCGGCCCGCCCCTCGTATGGGGCTTCCGGATCGCCTGGATGGAGCTCGACTGGAGCCGGCGCCGAGCGTTCGACTACGGCCGGCGCCATGCCCCCGAGGTTCCCCTGGCGATCTTCAACTCCCGGGCCGGCCGCGACTACCACGAGTCCGAGGGCTACCGCTTTCCCTCGACCGAGGTCATCCCCAACGGGACCGACACCCGGCGCTACCGACCGGATCCCGAGAGAGGTGCGGCCTGGCGCAGGTCCCATGGGCTCGCCCCCGAGGCCTTCGTCGTGGGCAGCGCAGGTCGCGTCGTCGATCAGAAGGACCCCGAGACCTTCCTGCGTGCCGCGGCACAGCTGAGGCAGCGGCTCCCGGGGGCCCGCTTCGTCTGGGTAGGCGCCGGCCGTCCGGCCCGGGAACAGAAGGTACGAGGCGAAGCGGCTCGACTCGGCCTGGATGGGGACTTCCTCCTGGCAGGCAACGAGTCGGACATGCCGGCCTTCTACAGCGCCGTCGATCTCTACGCCTCCACCTCCGTGGGAGAAGGCTTCTCGAACTCGGTGGCCGAGGCGATGTCCTGCGCGACCCCCTGCGTCGTCACCGACGTCGGAGATTCGGCCTTCCTGGTCGGCGACACGGGCTGGTGCAGCGCCCCGGGCGAGCCCCTCTCCACCAGCGAGCTGTGGTACCGGGCCAGCCAGCTCTCCCCCGCCGAGCGATCCTCTCGCGGGGGGAGAGCGCGCGCCCGGATCGAAGCCGAGTTCACGCCGCAGAGCTGCGCCCTGCGCACAGCCCAGGCCCTGGGCCGGGTCGTCAGGCCGGAGGAGGGCTGAATCTCCCCCGGCCTTGCTTGTTTCCTCGGGATTTCATTCCCTGGGCGCGGAGGTGCCCCACGGAGTACTTACGCCAACAGCGCCTGCGTGAGCTGGAACAGGTCCTCGT
>JAUIEE010000325.1 GCA_030428965.1 bacterium
GCCGGTCGGCGTCGGCTCGAGGGTCGCCTCGGGACCGTCGTCGACCGAGCGTCCGAGGACCTCGAAGCCCTGCCCCATGAGCTGGTTGGCCAGGGACTCGACCACCGGCTGGTCCTTCGGATGGTTGAGGTCCTCGAGAATGAGAACCCGCCCCCCGACTTCGGGTTGGGCCTGGACCAGGGACGCCGATCCATTCTGGGGCGAAGGGGCCGCGCCGTAGGTTCGGACCTCGTACTCGGGGCTCTTCTCGATGTCGTGCAGATCCGCCGAGCGGGTGGCTCCCACCGGGAACACGCCCATCTCGCCCGAGCGCGTGAGACGATCGACGCTGGTGACCAGGCGTTGCGCCTCGGGGGAGAGGCGACGCAGGTCGTGGCGCAGGTCGCGGCCATGGCTCACGATGTGGGTGGTGCCCTGGTGCCGGTTCCCTTCCAGGATGGCGACGGTTGCCGGGAGGCCGATCAGTGCGAGTCCGGCCGCGGCCATCACCTTGCGGCGCTTGCGACGGCGTAGGCTGCGCGGCTCGCTCTTGGGCAGCGCGGGCGGTTGAAAGACGCCGGGCTCGGGAGCCTCGCCGGCCAGGAAGGGGGAAGGGGCCGTACGGCCCAGGCTGGCCGCCAGCACGCTCTGGTCCATGGAAGCGCCCGAGAAGGACGGCAGTTCGGCCGGCTTCACGGCGAAGAGGTCGCCACTGCGCTCCAGGTAGGCGAGGTCGGCCAGCATGGCGCGAGCCGACGCGTAGCGCTCGTCCAGATCGGCCATGGCGCGGTGGACGATCCACTGCAGGGCTTCCGGTGCGCGGCGCGTCAGTCGGGAGAGGCTGCCGTGGGCGGGGAAGGAATTCTCGACCATCGAGTACAGCACGGCTCCGGCGCTGTAGATGTCGAAGCGCACGCCGTCGACCTCGTGCACCTTCACGCCCTGGAGGGCCTGGCGCACCATTTCGGGGTCGCGGTAGTACTCGGTTCCGTGGGTCGTGAGGGTCATCGCCGACTGCAGCGGCGTGACGAGCCCCAGATCGACCAAGTGGGCCCGGTCGTCCGCGACGATCAAGTTGGAGGGCTTGATGTCCTTGTGCCACATGCCGCCCGTGTGGAAGCGGTCGAGGGTGAGCAGGAGATCCTGGGCGAGTCCGAGGACGAGCTTGAGGTCCTCGTCTCCCAGCCCCCTGGAATCGCTCCCCTCGTGCAGACCGCGGATGACCTCGCCGAGCTCGCGCCCCTTGACGTAGGGCATGACGTAGTGGAACCGCTCCTCGTCGAGGTGGTGCTCGAGGACGTAGCCCAGGCGCTTGGCGGCTTCCAGGGCGCGACTCTCGCGCACGATCTGGGGCAGGGTCGACCCGGTCTCGATGGCGAACGACTTGATCACGACGTCGGTCGGCGTGAGCAATCCGCGTTCGCGCAGCTGGGTCATCTTGTTCGCATCGGGCCGTGCGATGAACAGCTGGGCCCCCGATCCACCCTCGGGCAGGGTGTCGATCACCTGGTAGCCGTCGAAGCGGTTCGCCTTGGTGCGACGCTTCGACTGGGGGGCGCGCTCCACCACGTCGGGGATGCGCTTCTCGAAGCCGTCCACCAGGAGGCCGAGGCCGACGAAGCGCAGCGGATGGCCGAGGGCCACGCGATAGAGGCTCAACAGAGAGCTCGTCAGCTCGTCCTCGAGGGCGCCGCCGTAGTAGCGGGCGGAGGAGAAGCGCCCGATCCCGAGGTTGACGAGAGCCAGGGGAATGATGGCCAGGGCCGTCAGGAGAGCGCCGACGCAATGAACCGTGTCCACCAGGGTGTTCTTGACGAAACCCAGCACATGGCAGCCCAGGAAGGAGACTCCCTGGAACAGGTGGCCGAAGATCCAGCCCAGACCGCGCACGAGCTTGTAGGCGATCCACAGGCCCGCGGCGAACAGGCCCATGGCGAACAGCGAGAACAACGAGGCGGTCATCGGCTGGGCTCCTCCGTGCTAGCTCGTCCTCGACCTGCCCAGAAAGCTCCACCGGCGAGAGGCCTTCGGGCTCTCTTGGGGTTCAGGGGCCGCTGCGTCCCCAGGGGGGCCGCGGCGGGCAATCCGGTGGTAGACCTCGGCGACGGCTTCATCGAACGACGCATCGTCCTTCTTTGTGGGAAAGAGCTCGATGCCGTTTCGCGAAAGTTCCTCCCACTCCTCCTCGGTGAACGAATACTTGGAGAAGACCTCGGTCAGGGTCTTGCGAATGCGGCCGCGCACCTCCGCCAGGCGCCTGGAAATGGTCGCTTCGCTGGTCCCCAGGCTCTCGGCGACCTCGCGCCCGCTCCTGCCGTCCAGGACCCGCATGCGGAAGACGGAGAAGCTCTGGAAGCCCGCTTCCCGCTCGACCAGGCGTAGGGCGGCGGCGACCTTGGCGTCGAACACCTCCTCTTCATAGGCGTGGTCCGGGCTGGGCCCTCCCGAGGAACCCCCGTCCACGTCGTCCAGGGAGAGAGGCTTCAGGCCGGCTCCGCGCTTCAAGGCCATGCGCCGGTCGATCTCGTCGCCGAGGGTGTGGCGTGCGATCGCGAGCAGCCAGGTGGAAAAGCGAGCTCCCTTGCTGGGGTCGTGGCGATCGATCGCCGTGGCGAGGGCCGCCATGGTCTCCTGGGACAGGTCCTGGACGGTTTCCTGGCCGATCCGGCCGCGGCCCCAGCGGGAGAGCTGGGAGCGTAGCACCGGGGCAAAGTTTTCCCAGAGCTCGAACCAGGCGGCCGGGTCCCTCTGGCGCAGGCGGCCGACAAAGCTGGTGGTGACGTCTTTCAGCAACGGAACGTGGGGGCGAGGGGTCAACCTCCCAGGGCGGGGGAGGCGGGGGTCCACACCCATAAACTCCCAGAAAGCCCCAGTATTCGCAAAACGGGCAAATTCCGGGCCCGGCTGAAATCCCCCCAGGGGGTTTCCCACAAACGTGGTGAGCCCCGGTCAGGCCTCCCTCGGGGCACGGGACGAGAGTTCTCGTCCCCAGGCCAAAGAAACCCAAAGGAACCCAACCATGTTCTCATTCTTGAAGAAGTTCGTCCGTTTCGGGGTGGTCTCCGGGGTCGTCTTGGCCACCACCGGTGCTGCGGCCGTGATGATCGCGGGCCCGCACCGCGCCAAGGCCGTTGTCGACAAGGTCCACACCGAGGTCCTCACGTCGATCGATCAACACATCGACGACCCCTCGGCACTGCGCGCCCAGCTCCAGGAGATGGAGCGCGAGTATCCCAAGCGCATCTCCCAGGTGCGCGGCGACTTGGCCGAGATCAACGAGCAGATCCGCCAGCTCCAGCACGAGCAGCAGATCTCCGAGCGCGTCGTCGAGCTGGCCGAAGCCGACCTCGCGGACGTCGAGGTGAAGCTCTCCCAGGCGTCGTTCTCCGGTGAAGGTGGCATGCGACTGGCCTCGGTCTCCATGGAGGAGCGCGTCGGTCTGCAGCGGGCTCGAACCCGAGCGCAGCAGATCCAGAACACGCGTGTCTCCTATGCCAATCGTGCTGCGGACGCCGCCCACGATCTGGCCTACCTGTCTCAGCAGGCTGCGCGTCTCGAGGAGCTGCTCGTCCAGCTCGAGAACGAGCGCGCTCAGTTCAAGAGCCAGATCCTTTCGCTCTCCCGTCAGGTGGACGCCATCGCTCGCAACGAGCGCCTGATCCACCTGGTCGAGAAGCGCAACAAGACGATCCAGGACTGCAGTCGCTACGAGGCGGTCAGTCTGGATCAGATCACCGGTCGCCTGGCGGAGATCCGCAGCCGTCAGGAAGCCGAGCTCGACCTCCTGGCCCAGGGTCAGGAGCAGACCGCCTACGAGGACCTGGCCCGCATGCAGCTGGCTACCGAGGACCTCGAGGGTCGAGTGATGGGCGCCGACAAGGCGGCCATCGAGCTCTCGCCGTACGCTTCCGAGCTGAGCGTCTCCAACAACTAGACGCCCCGGCTCCATGGGCCGCCGGTCTCGCAGGGGGACCGGCGGCCTTTTTTCGTGCCGCTACGGATAGCTGTAGGTCTCGGTGACGCGCATGTCCCCGGTGGGGAAGTGCACGAGCTGTTCACGGTCCGTCGGCAGGCCGGTCTCGGCGTCGACGCGTAGCGTCACTTCGCCGCTCTCCTGACCGTCGACCAGCAGCACGAAACGGAACACGTGCAGGCCCGCGGCCGACTCGGCGTTCAGGTCCCGCACCTCGATCCAGTCGCCCACGCCCCCGGAGGAGTGATCCGGGGCTCGACCTCCGGTCAACAGGGCCAGGTTGTGGAGCAGGCCCATGCGGGTCATCCCCAGGATCAGCGCCTCTTCCAGGTGGTCGGGGGTCACGTCCGTGCTCCTCTGGCCGCCGAACGAGAGGTCCATCTGGTCGCCGTTCGAGCTCAGGGCGAGATCCACTTCGCGTCCCGCGAAGCTCCCCTTGCCCTCGAGCCGGGCGACGTTGCCCGGGGCCAGGTCCAGCTCGCCGACCAGCTGCGAGCTGACCTCGCCTTCGGAGCGGATCTCGAAGCTCAGCTGGAGGGCGTCCCGTTCCAGGAGCCCACGTTCGAAGCTCGCCCAGAGGCTCTCACCATCGAGGGCCGCGCCCGGGGCTTCCACGGGCTGGGCTTGGCAGGCGACGAACAGGAGGGCGGTGGGCAGTAGCTTGTTCATGGAATCCTCAGGCCTTCCGGCGTAATCGCCGCGCTGGGGGAGGTGAGTTGCATTCGATGCGCAGGATCGGACGGTGCGGTGAGCGGCGAGCGACCTCTTCGAAGCCCGCGTGGAGAAAGGCCGAGGCCAGGCCCGTGTAGGCGAAGACGGGGGGCATCGGGTCCTGCTTGGCCTCGACCGGATAGCCCTCCACGCACTCGGCGCCTCGTTCTCGAGCGTGGTCCACCGCAGCGCGCAGGGCGGCCACGGAGAGTCCCTGACGTCGGTGGTCCTTGTGGATGAACAGGCACGTGATCGACCACACTGGACGCTCGTCCACCGGTTTCAGGATACGGGAGTTGGCCAAGCGCACGAAAGCCTCGCGCGGCTCGATGCTGCACCAGGCAACAGGTTCGTGCGCGAGGTAGCCGAGCAGGCCCGGTTCCCGGCCGCGCCGGACCAGATCCCGCAGGGCCTTGCGGTTGCCTTCGCCCTTGCCGCGCTCGTAGTCGGCCGAGGAGAGTCGCGGCGTCATGCACCAACAGCCCCCGCAGGCTCCCCTGGATCCGAACAGGCGCACCAGGTCGGGCCAGCGTTCCAGAGTCAGCGGGTAGAACTCGGGCTCCACGGAGCAGAGTCTCACCGGGCGCGCCCGGGGTGCAAGCTTTGGACTGGAACCCTCGTTCGATCGTAGCCGGATCGGCATACTTCCAGCCTTGGAAGCGAGCGTTCCCACGATCCCGAGGAGGGCCCCCCCGAGGAACCGCCCCCTGGGCGGGCTGGTGATCGCGTTCTTGGCCGTGGCGATCCTGGCGGCCTATGTGCCGCTCTTCAAGCCCGACCGCATGTACCTGCGGGAGCCCAACGATCAGGTGGGCTACGTGACCACGGCTCGCTGGCTCGCTGACACGGGAGAGCTGCGCAGCCACCTCGTCTATCCGGCCTTCATCGACAACCCGGATTGGCGGCTCTACATGCCGGGGCACTACTACGCCCTGGCCCTCGCCTACTCCGTCTTCGGGGACCACCCCTGGGTTTGGAGGTTGCCCAACGCCCTGTCCTTCGTCCTGTCGGCGGTGCTGGTCGCTGCCATCGGACGCAGGTTGTACGGGCCGCTCGCCGGCTGGATCGCCGCGGGGCTGTTCCTCTTGTTCCCGCCGAACATCGTGGATTCGTTCACGGCGATGTCGGAGCCCACCTACGTGTGCTCCTGCCTCTTCGTCTTCTACCTCTTCCTGCGGCTGCCGGTGCGCTGGAGGTTCCAGGCCTTGCCCCTGCTCCTTGCGTTGCCCTTCTTGTTTCGGGAGACGGCGGCCTTGTTGCTCTTGCCTCTCCTTGGCCTGGGGTGGCACACAAGGGAGGTCAAGCGCTCGAGCCTG
>JAUIEE010000326.1 GCA_030428965.1 bacterium
AGGGGATGGAAGCCCGTGAAGGTCTCGACCATGCTGGCCATGAAGGCCGCCATGGCCGGACCGGTCAGCAGGTTCTGAACCTGGATCGCACTGCCCGCGGGATTCTCCTCGGTCTGGGTGCGCGGATCGATCTCGGTGAACTCGACGCCGGCCAGGAGGGCGGACATCACCCAGGTCGCGAAGAGGCCCACGACGAACAGGACCGCGGGATCCGGCAGCTTGTTGCCCCATTTCTCGAGGCCGTCGAGCATGCGCTGCACGAAGCCGTTGGCAGGTTTCGTGTCCGTGGAAGACTGCATGGGCGATCCAGGCTAGGAGGCGCGGGGCCTCGGTCAGGGGACAGGAGGTTCCGGGCGCATTGAACCTCCACGGTCCAGGAGGCACAAGCATCTCGCTAGCGCGGCGAGGGCAGCCGCGGGTCGTGCTCCTTCGCCCGTGCTCGCCATTCCTGCGCCAGAGCAGGCTTTCCACGGCTTTCGAGGAAGTCGGCCAGCAGGGATGCCAGGCTCGCCTGGGGGTGCAGGGTGAAGGCCCGTTCCAGGTTCTGCTGGACCTCTTCGGGGTGCCCCCGCTCGAACAGGGCCGCGGCCCTGTGTCGCCAGGCGGCGTCACAGAGAGGATGGTCTTCGGCCAGAGCGGAGAGCATCGTGAGTCCCGCGTGCACGTCTCCGAGCTGGGCGAGCAAGAGGCCCAGGTTCAGTCGCGTGGCGGGCAGGCCGGGAGCGAGCGCCAAGGCCTGTTCGTAGCTGGCCCTTGCGTCCTGGGCCCGGCCCAGCTCCTCGAGCAGGAAGCCGCGCAGGTGATGGTACAGGGGCAGGCTGCGCGTCGTGGGACCGGGGGCCCGGGCGACGAGGTGGGCGGCCTTGTTCCAGTGCTTCCCCTGGACCCAGGCCATCATGCGCAGGTCGGGCGGGTCCGCTGGTTCGAGCGGACGCTCCGGCCAGAGGAAGCGCTTCCAGTTGCCGTCGGGGGCCTCCGCCGTGCGCAGCTCGCTCTCGGCCGGTGGGGGCTCGGGGCGCCGCCGGACGAAGTGGTCGTGGATACGCACGTGCTCGACGTCGAACACGGGCACCTCGGGCATGTGGCAGGACACGCAGTCGGGGTCCGAGGGCCGCGCTTCACGGGCGCAGGACACCTGACGCTCGGAGTGGCCGTGGCAGTCGAGGCAGGCGTTGCGGACGCGGGCCTTCTCGCGCGGATCGTCGAGAGGACGGTGCGGATCGTGGCAGGTGGTGCAGTCGAGCTGAAGCGGACCGGCGTCGGTTCGGGTGTAGCAGCGGGAGAGGACCAGGCGCTCGACGTGGCTCACGAACCCGACCTCGGCGCTCGGCTCGGCAGCGACGAAGACGGCGCGCTTCTCCAGCAGGTCTCCCCCGGGTTCAGGGCGCGCACCGATCGGCCCGAAAACCGTCGGCGTCAAGTCGAAGCGAGCGTCGCCTTGAAGATGGCACACCGCGCAGACCGAGAGGCGCTCGGGGCGTTCCAGCTCGCCATGGCGGAGAATCGGATCGGCGCCGGACGTCCTGTCCCCGGCCAGGTCCCGCTCTTGCCACTCGGCGTGGAGCTCGACGGCACCATGGCAGGCGTCGCAGGAGAGCCCCTCGGGCCGCCAGTCCTCCGGCGATGGAAAGACGTTGAGAGGATAGGCCTCGGGGGGCAAGCCCGAGGCGTGGCAGCCGAGGCAGTCCCGTTCGATGGGGAGGTCGAAGCGCGTCCCGGGGCGCATGGTGTGTCCGGGCCCGAGGACCGCGCGACGCTCGGGTCCCCGTCCGATCACCTCGAGGGGCGCAAACCACATGCGTCCCGAGCGTTCGAGCACGTAGCTGCGGTCCAGGCGCCCGGCCCCGATGGCGAAGCGCAGGGGGAACTCGCGCGTAGCCTCGGGCTCCCGGGCGCCGGGGTTGCTCCAGCTCTCCTGGATGCGGGGCCTTCCTTCGTCCGCGAGGAATCGATAGCGGAAGCCGGTCTCGGCTTCGAGCACCGGCTCGAGTCCCGCGAGTTCCTCCGGGCGCAGGACATCCACGGAGCGCGCCATGCCGGACTGGACCCAACCCTCCACCTGGGACGGGTGGCAGCCGGCGCAGCGCTGCTCGCTCGCGCGGGGGGCTCGACGGTCGACCTGGCCGGAGGCCGCGCCGAGCGGGAACCCGAGGGCAAGCCCCAGCAGCGCAAGACGCAGTGGCCGGCCAGGTCCGCGTCCGACCTGGGGCTGCGTCGACGGAGGGAGATCCGCTATTCTCTCTCCCATGAAGATCCTCTACCTCCTGCTGCTCCTCGTCCTGGCTTGCCAGGGGCCGGGTCGAGAAGAGCCTGCTTCGACGCTCGACGTCGAAGAGATGCTGCAACGACCGGAAGTTCGCTACTACGTGATCGCCGAGACATGACCGTTCTGCCAGAAGGTGGTAGCCGCCGTGGGCGAGCTCGAACAAGTGTACGGGGATCGAATGGACTTCAACGTCGTTTCGGCCGAAGTGACGGCCCAATCCCAGGATGAGATCGAAGCCCTGGGCTTCGGCGACCTGAGGCACGGCCTGGCGATCTACGGCCCGTCCGGCGAGCCCGAGGTGACCCTGCCAGGGCACCAGTTCGGGCGCGCGGAGATCGAGGCGGCCCTCCGGGGCGTGCTCTCCGCCGATACCTGAGAACCTCGCCCGTGTCCCTGCCCAAGTTGATGCGTGTTTGGCACCGGCTCGGGGCCGTTCTCGTCCTGCTGCCCGCCGCGTTGACTTTCGGCACCGGCCTGCTGCTGCTCGTCAAGAAGGAGTGGGCCTGGGTGCAGCCTCCAACGGCTCGCAGCACCGCTCCCAGCCTGGAACTGGGTTGGGACGAGGTCTTGGCGGCCGTGGCCCGCGTGCCCGAGGCCGAGGTCCGCAGCTGGGAGGACGTGGACCGTCTGGACGTTCGGCCGGGACGAGGCATCATCAAGGTCCGCTGCCGCAATCGCTGGGAAGTGCAGCTGGACGCGAAGGACGGCGACGTACTGGGGTCAGCCTACCGCCGTTCCGATCTGATCGAGTCGCTGCACGACGGATCCTGGTTTCATCCCTGGGCGAAGCTCGGGGTCTGGCTTCCCGCCGGCTTGCTCCTGGTCGGGCTTTGGGGAACGGGCCTCTACCTGTGGTGGTTGCCGCACGCGGTCCGGCGGCGCCGTCGGGCTTGAGCTCAGCGCGTACGGTCCGCGTATGGGACCTCCCCGGCGGAGGAGAAGCGGCACGGCCTTTGGCATGATCTTGGCCCCGTCCCCGATGTTTCAGCCCATGGAGGTCCGCTTGTTCGCTCTTCGACGCTCACCGCTCTTTTCGGGTGTTCTGCTTCTCGGCTCGCTCTGGAGCCTTCCCCGGGCCCAGGCGACCGCCGAGCCGGCCACGTCGCTCGAGTCCGAAGACGAGTCCGGGGAAGAAGAGGAATCCGGCCCCCTCTCCTCGAAGACCTTCCAAGGCATGGCCCTGCGCTCCATCGGTCCGGCCTTCATGTCGGGCCGGATTGCGGACATCGCGGTGCACCCCGAGGACCCGAGCACCTGGTGGGTCGCCGTGGGGAGCGGCGGGGTGTGGAAGACAACCAACGCCGGCACGACCTGGGAGGCCGTTTTCGATGGGCAGGACTCCTATTCCATCGGCTGCGTCACCGTCGACCCGAGCCAGCCCAGTACCGTCTGGGTCGGCACGGGGGAGAACGTGGGCGGTCGACACGTCGGCTACGGGGATGGGGTCTACAAGAGCACCGATGGTGGCGCGACCTGGAAGAACGTCGGGCTCGAGGATTCGGAACACATCGGAAAGATCGTGGTGGACCCGACGGATTCGAACGTCGTCTACGTGGCCAGCCAGGGCCCGCTGTGGTCAGGTGGAGGAGAACGGGGCCTGTTCAAGAGCAGCGATGGGGGGAGCACCTGGCAGGCCGTTCTGACCGGCGGCGAGTACACCGGCGTGAACGACGTGGTGCTCGACCCGCGGAACCCCGAAATCGTCTACGCTTCGACCCACCAACGCCTGCGCAACGTGGCGGCTCTCATGAACGGGGGACCGGAATCGGGGATCCACAAGAGCCGCGACGGCGGCGCTACCTGGACCCGGCTGAAGAGCGGCCTGCCGGGCGGGGACATGGGCAAGATCGGCCTGGCGATCTCGCCCCAGCGGCCGGACGTCGTCTATGCGGCCATCGAGCTCGAGAACCGCACCGGCGGTTTCTACCGATCGTCGGACGCCGGGGCGAGCTGGGAGAAGCGCAGCGACTACGTGTCGGGGGGCACCGGGCCGCACTACTACCAGGAGATCTTCGCCAGCCCGCACGCTTTCGACCGCGTCTACCACATGGACGTGCGCTTGCACGTAACCGAGGACGGCGGGAAGAAGTTCCGCCCGGTTGGGGAGCAGGACAAGCACGTGGACAACCACGCCATGGCTTTCCATCCCCACGACCCGGACTACCTGCTGGTGGGCTGCGACGGGGGCCTCTATCAGAGCTGGGACCTCGGCAGCACCTGGCGGTTCACGGAGAACCTGCCCGTGACGCAGTTCTACAAGGTCGCCCTCGACAATGCCGAGCCGTTCTACAACGTCTTCGGCGGCACCCAGGACAACAACACGCAGGGCGGTCCGTCCCGTACGGACAACGCGCACGGGATTCGCAATGCGGACTGGTTCGTAGTCCTGGGGGGCGACGGGCACCAGCCTGCCACGGATCCCGAGAACGAGGAGATCGTCTACGCCGAGTGGCAGCAGGGAAACCTCGTACGCCACGACCGTCGAACGGGGGAGATCGTCTACATCCAGCCCCAGCCGGCCGACGGCGAGCCCGCTGAGCGCTTCAACTGGGACGCACCGATTCTGGTCAGTCCCCATGCCGCGGGGACGTTGTTCTTCGCGAGCCAGCGCGTGTGGCGCAGCGACGACCGCGGCGACAGCTGGCGGCCGATCAGCGGCGATCTGTCCCGCGGGATCGATCGCATGGAGCAGCCCATGATGGGGCGCCTGTGGCCCTTCGAGGCGGTCTGGGATCTGTATGCCATGTCGATGTACGGCACGGTGACCTCCCTGTCCCAGTCTCCCCTGGACGAGGACCTCCTGTACGCCGGCACGGACGACGGCCACATCCAGATCACCGAGGACGGTGGGGAGACCTGGAGGCTCGTGGACACGCTTCCCGACGCGCCCGAGCTCTTCTTCGTTAACGACATCAAGGCGGACCTGCACGATCCCGATGCGGTGTACGTCGTGGTGGACGACCACAAGTCCGGGGACTTCAGCCCGTACCTCTACCGCAGCGAGGATCGAGGCCGCACCTGGACGAGCATGATGGGAGACCTACCCGAGCGCCACGTGCTCTGGCGCCTCGTTCAAGACCACGTGCGTCCCGAGCTCTTCTTCCTGGGCACCGAGTTCGGCGTGTTCTTCACGCTCGATCGAGGCGAGCGCTGGATCCAGCTCGAGGGGGGAGTGCCGACGATCTCCTTCCGGGACCTCGCCATCCAGAAGCGAGAGAACGATCTGGTCGGTGCGACCTTCGGCCGCGGCTTCTACGTGCTGGACGACTTCGCTCCCCTGCGCGAAATCGACGACGAGCTGCTGGAGCAGGACCACCACCTGTTCGCCGTGCGCGATGCCTGGTGGTACGTCGAACGTCGACCGCTCGGGGGCGGCGGGCGCGCGAGCCAGGGGGGGTCCTACTTCCTGGCCGAGAACCCACCCTTCGGAGCCGTGTTCAACTACTACGTCAAGGAGGGCCTGAAGACGCGCAAGGAAGAGCGGAAGGAGGCCCAGAAGGAAGAGGCCAAGGAGGAGCGGTACTCGGCCTATCCCGGCTGGGAAACCCTGCGAGCCGAGGAGCGCGAGCTGGAGCCTGCGATGGTGCTCACCGTGCGCGACGCCTCGGGGCGCGTCGTCCGCCGTCTCCGGGGGCCGGTGACCGCCGGGCTGCATCGGGTCGCCTGGGACCTGTGCTGGCCCTCGAC
>JAUIEE010000327.1 GCA_030428965.1 bacterium
GTCCCACCGCCCCCATCCCGAACCGGGTCGCCTGCTCGACCTCGGGCAAGCTGCCGCAACTGGCACTCAGCTCGACCTGTTCCCCGTCGAGGGTGCGCGCAGCCTGGGTCGCCCACTCCGGCACGTCCTCCTCCGGAACCTCCTCGGCCCCCTCCCGCTGCGCCGGAGCATACTGGGAACGCACGATGTCGTCGGGGTTCACCCGCAGGAGCCCTTCGGTGGCGTCGAGGATCAAGAAGTCCCCTTCCTGCACGACTTCGAGCACGTCCGCGACTCCCGTCAAGGTCGGAATGCCCATGGAACGCGCGAACACAGCCGCGTGACTGGTCAGCCCTCCGCCCATGGTCACGATCCCGAGCACGTGCTCGTTGGCCATGTTGAACATGTCGACGATCGACAGCTCCGGCGCGACCAGGATGTAGTCGGTGGACGGAGAGCTGCCGTCTCCGTCCCCCTGCTCTTGATCCAGGTTGCGCAGCACGCGGATGCCCACGTCGCGCAGGTCGACGGCGCTCTGTCGCAGGGCGTCGTTCTGCACGAGACGGAAGATGCGATCGAAATCCCCGATCACCTTGGCGATGGCCGTCTCCAGGCGCATCTGCTCGTTGAGGATCAGGTTCTCCACGTCGGCGATGAAGACCGAGTCCTTCAGGTAGGCCACGTGGGTATCCAGGATGCGAGCATGGTCGGGCTCGACCCGGCCGCGTACCCGGGACTTCAGATCGAGCAGCTGCAAGCGGGAGTCGTCCAGGGCCTTGCGAAAGCGGTTGAGCTCCCGGTCGACCTCGTCGAGCGCCACGCGCTCCGATTCCAGGCGCGCCAGGTCGTAGTCCTTGCGGTGGGCCAACCCGATCGCGAGTCCAGGAGCCACGACCGCCCCGCGCAACAGTCTGCCCGAGCTGGCACCTGCTCCTGGCTGTTGAGTCGATCCCTCGGCCTCGACCTGGGGGCCTTCCGCGGCAGCCCCCTCCTGGGGCAGCTCTTCGACCTCGTCCGGCGTCTTCTCGGGCGGCATGGGCGCGTATCCTAGCGGGGAGGAGCGGAGCTTTCGAAGCCGCTCGCGATTCCTCGCCGGCCAGGGCCCCCAAGGCCCGCACGAGAGCCCTCAGGCCAGAGGCTCGGACTTCGCCCAGTAGTACTCGAAGGAAGCCAGGAAGTGGCGTACGAGGCCCGGATGTCGCAGGACCATGATGAGGAAGCTCGCGTCCGGCGCGGGGGCCACCGAGACGAAGGCCTGCTTGCGGTCGATCAGGACGAGCTTGCTGGGCAGCTCTCCGCTGACCCTTTTGGCCCCGGGCATGTTGCGGTAGAGCTCGACCTCTTCCGGGGCATGCTCCTGGCTGCGCTGCAGGTAGGAAGCTTCGTAGATGAGTCGGGTGGACACGCCGCGCTGCGACGCACGTTGAAGGGCACGGGGAATGTCGATGGCCGAGACGATCGGTCCCTGGCCCAGGAACAGCACCTCCTCGGCCGCCTCGTCGAGCTTGCCCTTGAGGATCGGGTTGATCTGTCGGATGCCCTTGAGGATCTCGAGCGGGGGCGCCCAAAGATCCTGGCCCTCACCGCTGGTGAGCAACTCGGTCAAGCCCTGCGCCAGGTCGCGGGCGGCTTCTTGCTGTTCACCGAGCTTGCGGATGTGTCCGGAGACGGCGACGTCAGGATCGACGGGGCGGTAGCGATTGATCGAGTCCGTCCCGAGGGCGCAAAACCCCTTGTCCACGAGGGAGTCCAAGGCCTGGTAGACCTTGGGCTGGGGCACGCCGGTGCGCTTCGAGATCTCGGTCACCTTGGCGTTCCGGTCGGTGACGAGCCCCAGGTACACGAGGGCTTCGTAGCGATTCAAACCGACCTCGCGCAAGCCCTGCAGAAGGGGTTCTTGTTCGATCGTGGTCATTGGGCAGCCATCCCCGGCTAACGTCCGAAGTTAGCTTACCCAGGCAGACGCCTGCCCAAAAAAACGGGTTCGGAGCCCGAGGGGGAGGCTAGCGCAACGCCTGGAGGGTCACGCGGACCTCCCGCAGCTCCTCACCCTGACTGAGGGTGACGTCGACCACATCCCCCGGGCGACGCAGTTCGAGCACGCGAAACAGATCGTCCATTTCCCGCACCGCCTCACCGTCCACCCCGACGATGACGTCCCCCAGCGTTACCTCACCTTCCGGTCCACGCCTCGGTCCCTGCATGCCGGCCCGTTCCGCCGCACTCCCCGCGAACACCTCGGCCACGACCACACCTTCGATCCCCAGGCTTCGAGCGAGCATGTCCGAACCGATCCGGATTCCGAAGGCGGGGCGCACGACGCGACCGTTGCGAATCAACTGGGGAACGACCCGATTGACCGTGTCCACCGGAACGGCGAAGCCGACGCCCGCATACTGTCCCGTGCTGGTAGCGATCGCCGTGTTGACTCCGATCAGTCGACCGGCGCTGTCGAGCAACGGTCCCCCCGAGTTCCCCGGGTTGATGGCGGCGTCCGTTTGAATGACCCCCTGAATGCTGCGATCGGTCTGGGACAGGATCTCTCGATCGAGGCCGCTGATCACTCCCGTGGTCAGGGTCTGGTCCAGCCCGAAGGGATTGCCGATGGCGAAGACGCTCTGGCCGACGCGCAGGTTCCGGGAGAGCCCGATCGAGAGCGGGCGCAAGCGTCCGGGGGGCGCATCGATACGCAGCACGGCCAGGTCGTAGTCGGGAGCCGTCCCCACGAGGTTGGCCTTCCAGGAACTGTGATCGTTCAGCCGCACCTCGAACGTGTTGCCGGCCCGAACCACGTGGAAGTTCGTCACCACGTGACCGCTCTCGTCCCACAGGAAACCGGAACCTGTCCCCTCCGCCACCTGGTAGCGCTGGGTGCCGAACAGTCCGCTGCGGGACGCCACGCGGGTCGTGCTGATGTGGACCACCGAGGGAGAGGCGCCCTCGAACAGGTCGATGGTGGACCGTTCCGCGGCCAGGAGCTCGCCGCGGGCGGAGACCTGCCTCGGCTCCGCCTCGGGCAGACCGAAGAACCCGGCACCGGACAGGAACAGGCGCCAGAACAGGGCGCCGAACAGGCCTGCGAAGAGGAGGCCGGTGACCCCCGAGGAGTGCCCCGCCAAGCCCGGGCGAGGGGTTCTGTGGATCGAGATCATGGGACCAGAATAGCGAAAGCCCGCGGCCGTCCGATCGGGGCTTCTCGCCGTTCAGAACCCGGAGTACTTTTCCTGAACGATCTGGGCCTCGACCTCGCGGGGCTCGGGCTCGGGGGCCAAGGCGATGAGGGCGCCGGGGTAGCTGGCCGTCGCCAACTCCCGATGGTGGCTGAGCTGCTTGCGCACCTGATCGCAGCACCAGTCGAGCAGCTCGGGGTGGTCCTTGCGCTTGAACTTCATCTCGATCTTGCCCTGCTTGACCGTGTGCCGGGATCCCTTCTCGCGTACGTGGTAGAGGATCTCGAGCTCGAAGGTGTAGCGGCCGATGGGCAGGCTGGGTTGGACGAGCCGGTAGTTGTAGCCGACGGTGACGGCGTTCTTGGGTGCCTTCCAGTGGCGCACGACCTCGAACAGGGCCAGGGCCAGGATCACGAGCGCCACGGCGAACAGCGCCAGCTCGATGTTGAAGTTGACCTGGAGCCGGAAGACGGGCCCGAGGAACAGGACCAACCCCATCAAGAGGGGCACGCCCAGGACCAGAATCCCGAGCATCCACATCAGGCGACGCCCGCGTGGAAGGAAGCGTGTCCATCCTATGCGCATGTAAACAGAGCCTACCCCGCTACAATCCCACGGTCCGGGCTTCCGGGCAAGGCCCACCGTAGGACCTTGGGATTTCCGGCCTCCACCTTTCGACGAATGGCCTCCGCAAATGGCTGAACGACGCCCTCACCCCCACTTCAACGACCAGGGCACCCTGGATTGGCACACCTCCTGGGCCTCCGCCCAGGAGGCAGCCCGGGAGGGCAAGAAGGCCGTTTTCATCGAGCTCGGTCGGGAGTTGTGAGGCCAGTGCCGGAGCCTGGTGCAGGCTCTCCTCCCTCGACCGGACATCGCTTCCAAGCTCCAGGCCGGCTTCGTGGCCCTCGCGGCGGACGCGGACGATCCGGATCCCGAGGTCCACGACCTCTGCTTTGAACTGCGCCATGCGAGCATGCTGCCGTTCGTGCTGTTCGCCGACGCCGAGGGCAAGTTCCTCGCCGGGTCCTCAGGCGCCCAGACCCCCGAGAAACTGCTCGCTCTCCTGGAAGAGGCCGGAGGTTAGGAGCCGCGCTCCCGAGACGCCCCACGGTTCGGGTTCTTCCGGAAGCCCACGCCGCAGCGAGTGAGCATGAAGAGCCCCCTCTCCTCCGCACCGGTCCCGCAGAACTCCAGATGGAGGCGCGGGCTCGCCATCGCGTTCGGTGCCCTCGTGGTGCTGTGCCTGGGGGGCTACCTCGCGCGGGCACACTGGCTCTACCCCTGGGCCTCGTCCCTGGCCAAGAAGCGAGCCGAGGAAGCCGGCTATGGACTCGAGATCGACTCTCTGCGGGGATCGCTCTTGTGGGACCTTTCCCTGGAAGGAGTCTCCCTGCGTCCGATCACCGGAGGCGGCCTGTCCGTCGAGGGCGCCCGTCTGGAAGCGAACTACTCTCCCTGGCGTCTCTTGCGCTCGGGCCTGGAGGGCATCGTCTCCCTCGAGCTGCGGGCCGACCGCCTGGCCTTCAGCCCCGCGGGAAGCGCCGCGGACGGAGGAGGTTCCGCGGAAGCACTCCCTTGGCCCTCGTTTCTGCCTCCCACGCGAATCGCGGTCGAGACCCTCGCTCTCTCCCTGACCGGGGGAGCCGGGTGGCACGGCCGTGGGCTCGAGCTGAGCGTCGGCTCGAAAGAGGGCCGGGGACAACCTTGGAAGGGGCGTCTGGCCCAGGGCACGCTGACACTCCCCGGACGTGCGGATTGGGACGCACCCCTCGAACTCGAAGGGACCTACTCCCCGGACGCCCTCGGGATCGAGACCCTGACCCTGGGAGACCACGTGCGCATCTCCCGAGCAAGGCTCACCTCCGACCTCGCGCTGCTGGAAGTGCAACGCCTCGACTTCGAGGTCGAGACCAACCGTCTGATCGCCCGGGGATTGCGAACGCCGCTGCGCTTCGAAGCCGGAGGCGGCCCCCTGGACGTGCTGCGGGCAGTCCGCGGTGAACTCGAGCTCTCGAGCCTGGACCTGAGCCCTCTCTGGCCGACGGCTGAGGTCCCTCTTCTGCCGCCCCACGAACTCCAACTCGCGGGCCGGCTGGGTCAGGGCGAGCTCGTCCTGCAGAAGGCCCTGGCGAAGACGCAGGGAGGCGAGCTCGAGCTCCGTCAGGGCAGCCTGGTGTTCGGACCGGCCCGAGCGCCCCTGTCCGCCATCCGCTGCGAGCTCGACCTGAACCTGGACTGGAGCGACGTCACGCCCCTGGCCGACTTCTTCGGCAACCGCTGGAGCGGACGAGCCCAGGGGGCGGTGGGACTGTCCGGTCCGCTCGACGCCCTCCAGGGCACGGCTTCCCTCACGGCCAGCGACCTCACGGTCCTGGGCGTAAGCATCGGAGAGGCCGAGATCGAGGCCTCCCTGGCGGACCGAAGGCTGGACCTCCGCCGGTTCCACTCCCAGAACGAGGCGTGGCAGGCCGATGGCCAGGGGGTCTATCGCCTCGACGAATCGAGCTTCGAGCAGCTCGACCTCTCCCTGCAGAGCTCCGATCTCTCGGCCCTCGTGCCCGCGCTCGGGGGACAGCTGTCCTTCCACCTCGAGGGCTCGGGCTCGCGCACCCGGCCGGTGGGCGAATTCGACCTGCGGGCCGACAACGTCGCCTACGAAGGCTGGTCGCTCGATGGACTCGAGCTCGAGGGCACCACGGTGGGTTCGGACCTCGAGCTGCGCGCGCTGGCTTCCTTCGGTTCGGCCGGCACCCTCGCCCTGGAAGGTCTTTGGTCCGCGCCCGACTGGAACGA
>JAUIEE010000328.1 GCA_030428965.1 bacterium
TTCCTGAACCTGCCCATGTCCGACAAGACGCGCGAGTTCGTGACGGCCTCGACCACCGTCCAGCGCGACGGGTTCTACGGGGTCTACAAGGATCCGGTTCAAGCTGCCCACAAGTGGCGCAAGGGGCTCGACGAGGAGCAGACCGCGACGATCGAGCGCTACCTGTCGGAATCGGTGCTGGCCCGCTACTGGCAGTCCACGCCGGAGCGCATCGGTAGCTGAAGCCGGTCCGGCTTTCAGCGGGTCTCGGTCTCGATCCACGCGGCCGCGCTGGCCAGCGCGGCGTCACGCCCCGCGAGCAGATCGGCCCGGGTCAGGGGCACCTCTTCGTCGGGTCGCACGCCGCTGCCCTCGAGGGATCGGCCGCGGCAGGTTCGGAAGTCGGCGATCGCGTGCAGGAGGTAGTCTCCGTTGGGGAGTCGGGTGGTCGTGGCCGGCAAGGCCGCGCCCGCGGTGGGCGATCCGAACACCCGGGCGCGTCCGAGGGCTTGCAGGCCTCCGCTGAAGACCTCCGAGGAGCTGCCCGTGGTCTCGTCCACGAGGATGGCGAGCGGGCCGAGGAAGGGCTCGACGCGCCGGGGGCCGAAGCGGTCGCGCGGGCGGATCGTGTAGTCCCGGGTCGAGTGTCGCTTGATCTCCTTGCCGAGGGAGGTGCGCTCCGCGAAGAAGTGCCCGCAAACGTCGCGCACCATGCGCGCCTCGCCTCCCGTGTTGGAACGCAGGTCGATCACGATCCCCGTGCAGTCGCGTAGCCCCAGGAGAGCGGCATCGACTTCGTCGCTGATCGGACGGAACCAGTTCGAGAAGGAGACCACGCCGATGCGGCTCTCGCCGCGTTCGAGGATGCCGCTCTCCATCTCGAGGAAGAAGCTCGGCAGGCCGGGCATGTCGAACACGACGGCGTCCCGTTCGACCCGCTGCAGCTCGCAGCTTCGGGGCTGGTCCCAGGCGTCGAGGAAGGTCATCGCGGCTCGACTTCCCACAGGTCCGTCGACCCGGCTCGTGAGGACCTGCCAGGCACCGGTCTCCGGCCGCAGCCGACTCTCCCTTCGGGCCTCCTCGAGGCAAGCCTCGACCCCTTCGCCCCCGACTTCCAAGAGCTGCCAGCCGGAGCGCACTCCGGCGGCTTCCGCGGGGCTGCCCGGCTCGACCCTGCGGACGAAGGCACGCTCGCCGATCCAGCGCAGGTCGAGTCCGACCGTGCCGGCGTGCGCTCCCTTCGGGCCGTCCCGCAGGACTTCCCGCTCCACCAGCGAGAAGTGGGACTGCCCCAGTCGCTCGAGCATCGCGCGGATGACCTTGCGGACCTCGGACTCGTCCCGAGCCTGGGCGGCACGGGGCCGGAGCTCGTCCCGGACGCCGGGCCAGTCGACCCCGTTGAAAGCGGGGTCGAAGTGCTGCTCGTGGATGATCTCCCAGGCCCGATCGAAGGTGGCCAGGGCCTGGTCGTGCTTGGGCTGGGTCGTCGCGGGCGCGAGCAGCAGGGTGACGAGGGCCAGGAGCATGGGCCCCTTACGCAGCAGGCTGCCCTTTGTCTCTCGTTTCCCGCGCTTTCAGCCCGGATGCTCGGGTGCGTCCAGGGCGTGCCTTTCGAGCTCTTCGAGATCCACGAACTCCAGCGTCGAGACGTGGGTGGCCTGGAGGAACAAGGGCGGTGCGACCCCCGCGGCCCAGGCCTCCTTCCAGCGCTGGACGCACAGGCACCAGCGGTCGCCGGGCTTCAGTCCCGGGAAGCCGAACTCGGGCGCCGGCGTCGACAGGTCGTTCCCCCGGGAGCGGGTGAACGCGAGGAACTCCTCGGTCATGCGCGCGCAGACGAGGTGCAGTCCCAGGTCGTCGGAGCCCGTGCGGCAGGCTCCGTCCCGAAAGAAGCCGGTCAGCGGGTCCCGGCCACAGGGTTCCAGGGGCGTGCCGCGTACGTTGAGACCGATGCGTGCCTGGATCATGGTCGGGAGCTTACCAGGTCCCCGCTCCCGGCTAGCGGAACGGAGGGCGCGGCGCCCCGCTCTGGCGACGACCCCCGCGCCTGCCCTGGCGTCCGCCGCCCTCGCCCCCTGCGTCTTCTTCCGGCTGGGCTTGCCCCGGGTCCGGCCTCGCGTTCAGGAAGCGACGGCCGGCCGCGGTGCGCTGGGACGCGAGATCCTGCAAGATTCGTCGCCCCTCGAAGCCCAAGAGCTCCTGGTAGGGCTCGATCTGATGCGGCTCCAGCAACCGTAGGATGCCGTCGAGGGTGACCGGCTCGAGCTCGGCCAGGGCCGGGTGACGATCGCCCGGGCCCTCCTCGCCCTCGTCTTCCCGCGCAGGATCCGGTTCCGGGCTTCCGGTCGGGCGGGGCCGACCGAAGCCGAACGAGATCGGAGGCTTCTTGCGGCCCCGACGCCGGGGTCGAGACTGCTCGTCCTCTTCGGTGACCTCGGGGCGCAGGTCCTGCCGCGTGAAATCGAGCTCCAGGACATCCCGGAGGCGACGGCGCTGCGGGGCGGTGAGCTGCAGCTCTTGGCCCAGATCGGTCACGATCGCGTCGATGCGTCCGTGCCAGGCGCTCGTCTCCGAGCCAGCTCGATCGCCTTGCTCCGCGGGGGGAGCGTAGGCTTGCCAGGCCGGGCTCGGATCGTGGGACGCAGGGGACCCCTGGCAGGCACCCAGAAGGGCGAAGAGAAGGAAGAGGCGCATGGAAAGGTCCCCGGGAGGTGGAACCCTGTTTAATGGTACCTCGGTCGAAACCAGGGGCCGAACGGCTGGTTCCGCCCGACCGACGAGTCCTCGACGCCCCAGACCCGATCCCCGCCCCATGAAGACCTCTCTCCTCGTTCTCGGAACCGGACTGGCCGCGGGCCTGGTGGGTTTCGCCCTGGCCACCTCCTCGCGCACGCCCGACTCCCCGAGGGTGGCCCGCTCCGCCGAGCCGGCCCCGGCGGAGAGCGGAGGCGTGGAGGATCGACTGCGGGAGCTGTCGCGCGAGGTCGCCCAGCTGCGCTCCCAGCTCGGACAGCTCGCGGAGCGCCAGACGGGTCTCGAAGAGCGTGCGGCCGTGACCAGGTCCCTGCGGACACCGGCCCCGGTGCTGGAGGGAATCGATGAGCTCGAGACCGTCGCCATGACGGCCCAGCCCGGGGAGAGTCCGGCCGAGCTCGAGGCTCGCATCCTGGCCGTGCTTCAGGCCAAGGAGGACGAGGTCTCCCAGGAACGTGACGAACGTCGTCGCGTCTTCCTGGAGGACCGGCTGAACGAACGGATGCTGGAGCTCGAGAAGGAGCTGAACCTCACCGGCCGGCAGTCCGAGTCCATGCGCTCGGTGCTGGCCGAGGAGCAGATCGGACGGGACGCCTTCTTCCAGCGCATGCGCGAGGATCAGATCTTCGATCGCGACACGGTGCGCGAAACGATGCGCGAATTGCACCAGACGGCCAGCGCGGAGTTGAAGCAGATCCTGGATCCCTACCAGTTCGAGCGTTACCAGGAGATGGAAGACCGCGACGCTGGGCGCCGGGGGCCGGGCGACGGTCGAGAGGGGCGCGGGGAGCGCCCGCGCAACCGAACCCCCCGCTGACGCCGAGTCGGCCGCCTGGGCCCGAGCTGCGTCGGATTGTGACAGGGATGTGTCCGGGAGGGATGAAGGAGGCCTCATAGGGCCGAAAGCCCCCACCGAAGCCAAACTCCTCGTCCCGAGAGCCTCCTCGGGCCTTAGAATCGACGGGACTCCCTCTCCTTGTGACCCGAGGCATTTCCATGCATTTCCACCGCCAGCTCCCCTTCGTGGGAGGAATTGTTGCTTCCGTCCTCCTCAGCGCTCCGGCGACCGCCGGCGGCCCCAACATCAGCACCGTGCGTGTGGCTAGTGGGCTCGGGAACCCGCTGTTCGCGACCCACGCCCCCGGTGACTACAACCGGCTGTTCATCGTCGAGCAGTACGAGGCCGACATCGAGATCCTCAACCTGAACACGGGCATGGTCAACGGCACCGAGTTCCTGGACATCAACAGCCGCGTCACCAACGGCGGTAACGAGCGCGGCCTCCTGGGACTTGCCTTCCACCCGAACTACCCGACGAACGGCCTGTTCTACGTCCATTACAACGACAACAACGGCGACACCGTGATCGCCGAGTACTCGGTGACGGGCGACCCCGAGATCGCGGACTTCAACTCCGAGCGCATCGTGCTCACACAGAGCCAACCCCAGACCAACCACAACGGCGGCTGGATCGGCTTCAGCCCGATCGACGGCTTCCTCTACATCGGTCTGGGAGACGGCGGCTTCTTCTGCGACACCGGTACCGGCCACACCTCCGGTATCGGCAACGCCCAGGACATCACCAACAACCTCCTGGGCAAGATGCTGCGCATCGATCCGGTCACGACCAGCGGCTACCTGATCCCCGCCTCGAACCCCTTCGTGGGGGTGACCGGCGACGACGAGATCTGGGCCTACGGTCTGCGTAACCCCTGGCGCTCGAGCTTCGACCGCTTGACCGGGGACCTCTACATCGGGGACGTCGGCCAGGACCTGCGCGAAGAGGTCAACTTCCAGAGGGTCGTCAGCTCCGGCGGCGAGAACTACGGCTGGCGCTGCGAAGAAGGGTTCGCCTGTTCGACGACCTCCCCGAGCAGCTGTGGGTCGACCACGGGCTGCAACTGCCCGGCTGGGACTCCCGGCCTGACCTCGCCCATCCACGACTATCCGCACCCGGGCGCCGGCGTGTGCTCGGTCGTCGGCGGCTACGTGTACCGCGGCTGCGCCATCCCCGAGCTGGACGGCACCTACTTCTTCTCGGACTTCTGCTCGAACCAGTTCTGGAGCTTCGAGGTCGTCGGCGGCGTCTCCACCAACTTCACCGATCGCACCAGCGAGATCACGAACACGGACGTGGGCGCGGTCAACAGCATCGTCTCCTTCGGTGAGGACGCCTTCGGCGAGATCTACCTCGTCGGCGGCGGAGAGGTGTTCAAGATCGTTTCGGACGACCCGATCACCGACTGCAACGGCAACGGCCGCGCGGACGCCTGCGACATCCTCGCCGGCTCCTCCACGGACAACAACGGCAACGGCCTTCCCGACGAGTGCGAGCCGGTCGTCAACAAGCGCCCCTCGGGCACGAGCCCCCAGCGCCCGTAGGCCCCGCGCACCCCAGATACGAGGGCGGTCCCGCGCAGGCTGGGCCGCCTTTTTTTGTTTTGCTGCGCGGCGCGGCTATCCTGGGCCTTCGTCTCCCAACCAGGACCGGCCCATGCTCTCCGCAACCTCCCTCTTCCTGGCCTTCGCGGCCCTGTCGTCCCCGGTCGAAGCTACGCCCTCGAAGCTGGCCCAAGAGATCGCGCTCCACGCCCGGAAGAGCTATGCCGCCGAGGCGGTGCGAACCCTCGCCGATCTGGTGCGCTTCGACACCTACCACCGCGAAGGTACGTCCAACGCCGAGCACCCCTCCTTCCGGGCGATGACGGCCTACCTCGAGGCCAAGGCTCGTGAGCTGGGCCTGGATTTCGTCGATCACGGGGCCGTGGTCGTCCTGGGCTTGGGTCAAGGTGAAGAGCGACTGGGCGTGGTGACTCACGGAGACGTGCAGCCGGCCGACGGGAACAAGTGGGCGCGCAGTCCCTTCGAGCTGGACACCGAGAGCGAGCCCGGTCGCCTCGTCGGACGGGGCACCGAGGACGACAAGGGGCCCATCGTGTGCGCGCTGTACGCCATGCGGGCCATCGCGGACCGAGGGCTCGAGCTGGGTCGGCGCATCGAGCTGATCATCTCCTACACCGAGGAACGCATTGCCACCCTGCCCGACACGCCCACGCTGGGCGAACAGATCGAAAGCGAACACGTTGCCGGTTTGATCAAACGCGGCCAAGTCATCGGGACCGTCACCGTCGAAATCGCCGACCACCGGGACGCCGCGCAGTGAACTGGTGACGCTGAAATTCAACGTGT
>JAUIEE010000329.1 GCA_030428965.1 bacterium
TCAATCCCGCCCTTGGCTTCGTCCTGGATGGATTTGCCGACTACGTCGATCCCGACGATGGGGACAACGGCTACGACATGGATCTGCGGCTACTCGAGTTCAACGCGTCGTCCTTTGTCGACCCCGACGCTTGGGCCTACGTCGTGATCTCCTCGGAGAGCCTGGAGGGGCTGGAGATCGAAGAAGCCGCCATCCAGTACATCGGTTTCGAGGGAGCCTCGACGCTGAAGGCTGGTCGCTTCTTCGTGGACTTCGGCAAGCAGATGCTCAACCATCTCGAGCAGTTGCGCACCTTGGAACGCCCACTCGTTCTGCGTGAGTACCTCGGAGAGGAACTGTCGGGGACTGGCATCCAGTACGACAACTGGTTTCCGATTGGCGACTCGACGCCGGTACGTTTCTCCATCGGTGCCTATTCCTCGTTGTTGGGGGAGGGCCATCATGGCGAGGAGGAAGAGGACGAAGAGCCCGAGGGGGTCATCCCGGATCGAAGAGACGTCGACGAGCTGTCCTTCGCTGCGCGCCTGACGGGGATGACCGACGTGGGCGACGCCGGACAGTTTCAGCTGGGCGCCTCCGCTCGCATCGTGCCCGAATTCAGCTTCGAAGATGAGGGGAGCGGCCTGGAAGCCAGTGGCCTCAGCAACACGGTCTACGGTCTGGACGCGACCTATGGGTGGCAGGACGATACGGGCAACCGCCAGCTGGCCCTCGGGGTGGAGTGGTTGACGATCGATGGTGACCTGTCCGCTGAACTCGACACCAGTGGAGCGACGCCAACACTCGACGTCGTCGATGATTCGGCCAACGGCTTCTACGGTTTCGTCGACTACCGCTGGTCGCCCCAGAGCTCTGCAGGCCTGCAATACAGCTGGGCGGAGATGGTGGAGGACGCCGATTCGGACGAATCGGAGCTCGACCTCTACTACACTCGCAACCTAACGGAGTTCCGTCGCCTACGACTGGGGCTTACCTGGTCGGACTCGGACTTGGACGATGAGGCCCTGCGCGTGTACCTGCAGTTCACGGCCTTCTTCGGCTCACACTCGCACGGCCTCAACTGGTAGTTTCCATGTTGCTCGAAATCGCTCTTCTGCTTCTTGTGGGATTGGCGGCTCCTGTGGAGGATGCCAAGCCAGCTTCCGGTAAGCCCCTACGCGTTGTCGCGACGATCCCTGATCTCGCTGACATCACTCGTGAAATAGGAGGGGAACGCGTCGAGGTGTCTTGCTTGGCGCGTGGGACTCAGAACATCCACGCCGTGAACTTGCAGCCTTCCCATCTGGTCGCCATGCGGCGGGCGGATGTCTTCATCGAGGTGGGACTTTCCCTGGAGCACGCCTTTGTGCCCGGGATCTTGATGTCCTCTCGCAACAGGAAGATTGAGCCCGGGCTCCCGGGGTTCATTCAATGCTCCACCGGTTGGGAGGCGATCAACGTTCCTCCCCAGGTGGATCGGGGGATTGCCGCAGACGTCCATCCCATGGGCAACCCCCACATGAACCTGGATCCGCGAGCGGGGCGCTTCTTCGCGGAGCGCATTCTCGAGGGTTTGTCTGCCGTCGAACCTGCTTCTCGCGAGTACTTTGTTCAGCGCCATGGCGACTACGTCAGGCGTCTCGCCGTGGCCGAAGAGCGCTGGTCGAAGCTCGGCGCGCGTCTGAAGGGCAAGAAGGTCGTGACCTATCACAGGGATATGGTTTACTTCGCCCGTGCCTACGGCATCGAGGTCGTCGACAATGTCGAGCCTCAACCGGGCGTGCCCCCCACCGCTCGTGACCTGGCGGAGACGATCAAGATCATGAAGCAGGAAGGGGTCGGCGTCGTGCTCTCTGCGAAGTGGTCGAACAACCAGAACACCCGCTTCGTGGCAGAGAAAGCCGGGGCTCGGGTCGTGGAAGTTCCTTTGATGGTGGGAGGCGTATCCCGTACTGAGACGTGGATAGGCATGATGGACTTCCTGCACGAAGAGCTCGTCAACGCTCTGGCCCCTGAGGACTAGACTCTCCCCTATGCAGTCGGCCTGGGTGAGTCTTCGTGGAGCCTCCTTCGGCTACGGTGGCCAGGCCGTAGTCTCGGGGATCAACCTTCGGGTGGAGCCCGGTTCCTTTCTCGGGATCACCGGGGAGAACGGTTCGGGCAAGACCACCCTGTTGCGCGGGATCCTGGGTCTCTTGGCCCCCTTGAGCGGCAGCGTGGATCGCCGCACGCGTTCCATGGGCTACGTTCCCCAGCGTGAGCACCTCGACTCGGTTTACCCCCTCACCGTGGAAGAGGTCGTTCGTATGGGGGCCTACGGTCGCCTGAGCGGACTTCGTCGGTTGGGCCACGACGAGCGTGAGCTGGCCCGGACTTCCCTGGAGCGAGTGGGACTCCTGCATCGTCAGCGGGAGCTCTTTGCCCGCCTCAGTGGAGGGCAGCGCCAGCGAGCCCTGATCGCCCGGGCCCTGGTCATGCGGCCTGACGTCTTGGTCTTGGATGAGCCGACCAGTGGAGTCGATGCCCAGGCCCAGGATCGAATCCTCGGCCTCCTGGATGAACTGCGTCGTGAGACTCCCCTCGCCATCTTGCTGGTGACTCACGACCCGGAACCAGCTCGTCTCTTTCTGAGTGCAGTGCTCTCCGTGGGGGGCGGCACGGTGCGGGAGCTGTCGCCGGAAGAGAGTGTCCTCGGGGTACGTTGATGGAGGTGACCTGGGCCGAGATCTGGGAGCTGTTCCACTTTGCCCTGCTAGCGGCGCTCCTGGCCGGTTTCGTCTGCCCCCTGCTCGGTTGTTTCCTCTTGGTTCGGCGCACCGGCTTCTATGGGGTCGCTCTACCCCAGTTCGCGGCGGCTGGCGTCTCCCTCGGCTACGCGCTCTTGCCCTGGTGGATAAGCACCGTGGGAATCGGTGGGCTCGATCTCAGGACTGCCCTGGAGACACCCCACGCCATCGAGACCTACCTCTTGGGCTGGGCTTCGATCACGACCCTGGGAGGGATCTTCTTCCTGGCCCTCCTGGGGCGCCGGAGAGAGACCGAGGCCGGTTGGGTGGCTGCGGGATTCGCAGTCGCAGGCGCCGCCACGATCCTCTTGGGCTTGTCCTCCCCCGTGGGGGATGAGTTCGTGCACGGCCTCTTGCATGGCGAACTGCTGATTGTCGGACTGCACGAGTTCGAGACGATCGCCGCCGTGTTCGGCCTGGTGTTGGTCCTGTTCTTGCTCTTTCACAAGGACCTGCTGCTCGTCAGCTACGATCGCGAGACGGCCCTTGTGTTGCGCAAGAACGTTCGTGCCATCGAGGTGCTCCTGGCCGTCCTGGTTGGCCTCACCGTCTCCGTGGGCACCTTGATCCTCGGGCCAGTCGTCCTGTTCGGTCTGCTGGTGCTTCCGCCCTTGGCGGCCCATGGAATGGCTCGTTCCATGGGGTCGTTCTACTGGATCGCGAGTCTGCTCGGGATCGGGTCGGCGCTCTTGGGGTTCTACGCTTCGATTCGCGTGGATTGGCCCCTCGGCCCCTCGGTCGTGGCCGCTGCTGCCCTGGGCCTGATCCCCGGCTGCATCGGCTCTCTGCGCCGGGGCTAGAGCTCCGTAGTCATTGCCTCCAGCAGTCCAGGGCTTGGAGCCATGCCTGGCGGAAGGGGCGGCCCTCCCGGGGGGACCCCCAAGTCAGGAGCAGCGAGCAACGCCCTGCTCTATTCGTGAAGTTCGAGCAGCTCGACGTTGAACGTGAGAAGGGCGTGGGGGGGGATGCGTGGCGGTACGCCCGCGGCTCCGTAGCCGAGCTCGGAGGGGACGCGAATTTGCCGTTCTCCACGCAAGATCATGCCCTCGATGCCCTCTTCGAGACCGCGTGGGACTTCACCCGATCCGAGGACGAAGGAGATGGGTTGTCCCCGCTCGAGGCTCGAGTCGGCGACGGTGCCGTCTTCGAGCGACAGGACGTAGTCGATCGTGACGGTGTCACCGGGCTTGGCCGCAGGTCCTGCCTCGGGGACGACGCGGTCCTGCACATGTACGCCCGAGGCGGTCACGATCGGATCGTACACCGGTGGGCGAACCGGGCCCGAAAGGCAGCAGGCGCTCAGAGGCACGAGACACAAGAAAAGCGGAGCGATGCGCAGATTCATTCGACCTGGACGATGTGGATGTCGAACTCGAGATCAGCCTCTTCGGGCACCTTGCCCCAGCCGTCCTCACCGTACGCCAACGAGCTGGGCACGCTCAACCGAATTCGGGATCCTGTCCGCGCACCCTTCAGGCCACGATCCAAGCCTCGAATGACCTCACCTCGTCCCAGGGTGAAGGCAAAGGGGATCCCCGTGGCGCGAGTGTCGGAGAAGACCTCGCCCGTGGACTGGATCGTTCCCGTGTAGTGCAGCTGGATCCGGTTGCCCTGGCGAGCCTGCGAGCCGGTTCCCGGGGAGAGGGTCTCGACGACCAGTCCGTCCGGATGTTCCTCGCGGGTCGGCTCGAAGGGGGTCGCGCCTGCCGGGTTCGGGGGGGCTTGGACGGCGGCAGGCTCGACGGGAGCCTCGGTCACCTCGATCGGTTCCCGATCACAACCTGCAGCGAGAACCAGGAGCAAGGCACAGCGCTTCATGGCACCGGCCACGATTCTAGCGCTTCGGGGATCAGAAAGCCCGTCGCGTCGGGTGGGCTAGCGCAGGGGGCCCTTCCCGCGGTCCGGCTTCGCTTCGAGGCTGCCCTGACAGTTGGGGCAGACGTGGTTCAAGTCCTCGCTGCACATGGGGCAGAAGGTGCACTCGTAGCTGCATGCGTAGGCCCGGTCGTCGGCCCCCAGGGGCGTTTCGCAGCGCAGGCAGCTCGAGCCCGGGAGCGGGGCCGGTTCGGCAGCGGCGCAGCCACCCAGGGCCAGGAGCAGGATCGAGAAAAAGACTTTCATGGGACTAGCTGCACAGGGCCGAAGCGATGCAGGCGACGTTGACGATGTCCTCGGCCTTGCAACCGCGGGAAAGATCCAGGTAGGGGCTCTGGAGCCCCTGCACCAGCGGACCGAGGGCGGTCGCTCCCGCCAGGCGTTCGGTCAGCTTGTAGGCGATGTTGCCCGAGTCCAGATCCGGAAACACGAGCACGTTGGCGCGCCCCGCAAGCGAGGAGCGCGGCGCCTTCTTGGCGGCCACTTCGGGCACCAGGGCCGCATCGACCTGAAGCTCTCCGTCGACCACCAGGGAGGGGGCGCGCCCCTTCAGAAGCTCGAGGGCCCGCACGACCTTGTCCACCCGTGGGTGCTGGGCCGATCCCTTGGTCGAGAAGGAAAGCAGGGCCACCCGGGGGGTCTCTCCGACCAGACGGCGGTGACTCTCGGCCGAGGCGAGGGCGATGTCCGCCAGCTGTTCCGAGGTGGGGTCGGGAACCACGCCGCAGTCGGCGTAGGTGTAGGCCCTGTCCGCGAGGATCATCAGGAACGAAGACGAAACGGTCTGGATGCCCTGCGCGGTTCCGAGCGTCCACAGGCCGGCCCGGATGACGTCGGCCGTGGCCGCTTCGCTCCCGGCAACGGCCCCGTGGCAGTCCCCCGTTGCGATCAGGAATCCCGCGAAGACCAGGGGATCGAGCACCCGCTCGCGGGCTTCCTCGAGGGTCATGCCCCGGTGTGCGCGCCGCTCGACGAGCAGCTGCGCGAACCCCTCGCGCCTGGGGTCCGACGTCGGCCTTACCGTTTCGACTCCCTGGGGGAGCGGACCCATTCCGGCGCTCTCGACGAGCACGACCCGGCACAGCTCTTCGGAGGTCAGGGCCGCCGCTGCCTGCAGGACCCGGGGGTCCTGGCTCTCGGGCAAGACGATCCGGTGTCGGTTGCGCCGTGCCTTTTCCCGCAGTTCGAGGACGACGTCCATGGGGCTCAGGCGTGCTCGGGTTCGGGCGTGGCTTGCAGGACGTCCTCGGGCACGTCCACTTCCATGCGCAGG
>JAUIEE010000330.1 GCA_030428965.1 bacterium
CCGGCGAACGCGAGCTCCTGTTTCCCCTCGACTAGTCCCGGCAAGACTAGCGGGCCCGGTCTCTCGAAAGCCCAAGAGCCAGGAGCAAGAGCACGCAGCTCACCGTCCCCGGTACCAGGTACCAGGACGTCGCCACGGCCAAGAAGGCCATAGTCCTGCGGGAGCCGGAGCTCTGGCGCAGGAAGGCGACGAGGGTCACTAGCCAAGCCAGACCGTAGGCGATGAAGAGGGACTTCATCAGCGCCGAGCGAGGTTCGATTCCGATCGACTCGACCAGGCTGGCCCAGGGCCCCAGTTGTCCCGCGTATTCCCCCGAGCTCGGGGTCAGGTAGTCCCCCACCCAGAAGGCTCGAATCCCGTCGAACAGCATGAACGCACCGAGATTGAGGGCCAGGAGCGCGACGACCCAGCGAACCAAGGTCTTCATGTTCGGGGATCCTAGCCTTGTGAGCCGGATCGAATGACTTCTCGGAACAAAAAAAGGGGGTCGTTCCCCGCTCACCAACCAGAGAGGACTCTGAAAGGCGAGGAAGAATGCGCTCGAAGGGTCGTCCAGGGCGGTACGAGAGACGCAATAGACCCCTTCTTTCGATCCCCTTCCCAGGAGCGACTTCATGGCTCAGCTCATTCGCAAGTACACGGCCGTCCTGCTGCTCGTAGCTGCTTGTCTCTGGATCTTCCTCATCCCCAAGAGAGCGTCCCTTCATCCTGACCTGGTCGGATCCTGGGCAGTTGGGCTGGGGTTGTTCGCAACGGGAATGATCCTCATGAACTTGCATCGGATGCAGAAGCTGGCCGCTACCTTGGGCCTCGGCTTGGTGTATTCCCTCTGCGTCATCGCTTTTCTCGTGGCCTCCGACCGTGCCATGACGCGCACTTTGAACGAAGTCGCGATGGCCATGACGCGGCACACGACGATCCACTTGAGCAGGCAGGCGGAGGCTTCCTTCGGTGCCCTGCCAGACGCCCCCACGGAAGACCAAGCCCGTGAGTACCGCTCGGATCTTCCGTTCGAGCGGATCCGTTGGAACCAGGAAGCGGGAAGCCTTTCTTTCTGGCGCGACGGCCGCGTGACACGAGAGGGCAGCAGTCAAGATGGGCACCTCGCGCTCCGGGACTATGGCCTTCTCTGTCATACCGCCTACCCCCTTGGCCACTTGACGATCCATGCGTCCCCGAAGGCGGAGAGCGAGCTGTATCTCGAAGCTTGGCCCGTTGGAGAAACAGATCCCAAGCCCATCGGAGCCGCCTCCATGAACTCTCTCCTTCAAGAGACCCACTTGGCGCTGCTCCAGGGGATAGCGGATCGCGTGAATTGGGAGTGAGCCTTTGGCGTAGACTCTTCGTGCCTGGTCGCGGCGACCCTGCCGCCCCAGGCCCGAGGAATCCTCCATGCTCGCTCGCCTTCGGTTTCCGCTCGCCCTCTTCTTGCTCGCCCTCGGCCTGATCTGGACCTGGGGGTTCCCCAAGCGCTGGCCGCCGTGGAGCTTCGACACGTTCGGTTCCTGGGGGCTGGGCATCTCGCTGCTCGTCACAGGTCTCGTCGTCCTGGACTTGCATCGGCTGCCCAAGCTGACGAGCTTCCTGGGCCTCGGCCTGTTCTACGCTCTGTAGATCGTGGGGGTTCAAGCCATCCACCTCTCCCACGTTCGAGACTACGTGGAAGAGCAGGGCCGTCGAGCCGAGCGGTACACGACGATCACCGTTCCGAAGTACCGTGAGGACCGGGTGAGCTTTCTCACGCCGGACCTGACCGAAGCTCAGAAAGAGGAGCTGCGGGCCAGCTTCTCACTCGAACGCCTGCGCTGGAAGCAGAACGGAGAAGCCCTGACTTTCTGGCGTGACGGACAGGTCACCCTGGATGGACCCCATGCTCGGCAGGGTACCCTTCCCATTCGAGATTACGGTTTCCTGTGTTCGATCCTCTCCCTGACGAGTCGGCATGGGGATCGATCCAGGTTGCAGCTGGAAGCCTGGGACCTCGACTCCGAGGAGCCCCATCCCCTCGGGGCCCCCGCCGAGCACCCTTTCCTCCAGGAGATCCAACTGGCCGCTCTCGAGGCCTCCACCCAAAGAGTCACCTGGCAATGAAAGCTCTCGCCCCCAGCCTTCTCCTCCTCACTGGATGCTTGGCACCAACGACCTCCGGAACCGAGTGGACGGCCTTCCGCGGAAGTCCTGCCCATCTGGGTCGAGCCCTAGGAGCCCACCCCATCCAGGAGCCCGAGCTCGTGTGGGCCTTCGACACGGGAGGCACGGTCGAATCCTCCCCCACCGTCGTTGGCGACTGGCTCTACTGCGGAACCTTCGCCAACCACCTGTTCGCCCTGGACGCCCACACCGGCGAAGAGCGCTGGCGCTTCCCCGTAGAAGGACTCGTGCGGGCCTCCCCGTCGGTTGCCTGCGGCCTGGTTTACTTCGGCGCGGATGACAACCGCTTCTACGCCTTGGAAGCCGAAACGGGCCAGGTGCGCTGGTCGATCGAGCTCGGCGGCGGCGGCGAACAGTCCTCCCCGACGATCACGGACGGCGTGTGCCTCTTCGGGGCCTTCGACCACGATGTCTACGCCGTCGATGCACTCACGGGCGAGGTGCTTTGGCAGTTCTCCACGGGAGGCGAGATCCTGTCTTCACCGGCCGTGTCCGAGGGAATCGTCACCATCGGGTCCCGCGACGGCTCGATCTACGGCCTGGAGCTCGCCACAGGAGAACAGCGCTGGCGCTTCGAGACCCAGGACACGGTCTGGTCCTCTCCCGCGATCCATGGCTCAACGGTCGTATGCGGATCGGACGACGGACACGTCTACGCTTTCGATCTCGAAACCGGAACCGGACTCTGGCGCTTCCAAACCCAGGGCACGGTCTTTTCCTCTGCGGCCATCGCACCCGAGGACGGCGTGCTCTACGTCGGCTCGGACGATCACCACCTCTATGCCCTGGACCTCGGCAACGGCAGCGAAATCTGGCGCAGGGATCTGAAGGGCCGCGTCCTCGGCAGCCCGGCCATTGTGGGCGACCACGTCTACGTTGGAGGCGGGGGAGCGGGCGGAGACGAGCCCGGCGCCCTGTTCGCCGTCCATCGCGAGGACGGCCGAGTCGTCTGGCGCTTCGAGGTGGGGGCCACGGTGTGGAGCTCCCCTACGCTGGTAGGAAGCTCCCTGTGGTTCGGAGCCCACGATGGACTCCTTCGCTGCCTGCGGGATCGATCCCCCTGAGAACGGCCGGAACTTCAGGAGGCGGCTCCATGGAGCCGTCCAGCGGTCCATCGAGCCGGTCATGACGGTGGATGCGAGGTCAGCGCGTTCCCTCGAGCCCCTTTCTCATCTGCGTGAACACGTAGGGCCAGGCCTTCTCGAAGTACGCGAAGGTCTCGTCCCAGTGGGGCGCCGAGCCGAAGCCCAGGTGGGTCAGGCGCAGCTTCGTGGAGCTCGCCGACAGGGCCTCGAACTCGACCACCACCCAGGTGTGCTTGGCACGGCTCGCCGCTTGGTCCGGGGGCGCGTTCCAGCTGAAGGACAGCATCCGGTCGGGAACGTAGGAGAGCACCTGGCATCCGTTCGAGCCCGTGCGGCCGTCGAAGAGCCACTCGTAGGCCCCACCGATCGACAGGTCCATGTCCACCCGCAGCTCCCCTCCCTGGGGAGCGTAGGCCCGTACGAAGGCCTCGGGAGAGGTCCAGGCGCGAAAGACCGCCTGCACGGGGGCTTGGAGGGTCGCCTCGCACACGAAGGAGCGCACGTCCGGGCCGCCGGCCTCGAACAGGTTGGACTCGATGGGTCGTTTCATGGAGGTCGAGAGCAGGAAGGCCGCAGCCAAGATGGAGAGCAAGGAAGACAGTGGGCTCATGGCGTGATGGAATCAACGGCACGGTGGTGACGACACCCATCCATGCGCCGGGTTCGCCCGGCCCCCCCCCACTCCATAGCCATTTTTTTCGCCACGCCGTTCCTGGCCAGGCCATGACCGATTTCCGCCTCCTCCGGGTCTTCAACCGCCCGAGCCTGCGTGCCTACGCCGGTTCGAAGACCCGTATCGGCCGCAACGCCCTGCCCCACTTCCCCGGGGACAGCCTGGCCGAGCGGGTCGTGCGGGAGCTGGCCCGGGAACGCGCCCTCCCGATCAAGGAAGTGGCCGAAGCCTTCGAGTTCTTCGCCGTCGTGCGCAAGCACCTGCGGCGCACCCCCAGGATCCTGGACCTGTGCAGCGGACACGGCCTGGCGGGAATCCTGTTCGCGATCTTCGAACGGCGTACCGAAGAGGTCCTCCTGTGCGACCAGCACCGCCCCCTGCACGCGGACCACGTCTGGCGCGCCTGCCTGGCGGTGGCGCCGTGGATCGAAGACAAGGTGCGTTACGTCGAGGGCAAGCTGGCGCGCACGCGCGACTCCTTTCCCCGGGACGCCGCCGTCCTCGGCGTCCACGCCTGCGGCAAGCTGACCGACACCTGCATCGAGATCGCCCTCGAGCTCGGCGGGCCGCTCGCGGTCATGCCCTGCTGTCGCTCGAACGCGGTGAATCGCGCGCCCCAAGGTCTGCGCCAGGCCCTCGGCGAGGACGTGGCCTACGACGTCCACCGCACCTACGCCATCGAGAACGCGGGCTACCGCGTCCGCTGGCGCGAGATCCCCGCGGTGATCACGCCCATGAACCGCGTGCTGATCGGGGTCCCGCGTCCGGCGGCCGCCGCCCTTTCAGGTCGTCCGAAGCTCGAACGCGCCTAGGCCCGCTCCGCCAACTCCTCCCAGCGGGCCATGGCCGTTTCCAGCGAGGCGTGGGTTGCGCTGCGTTCTTCCTGCAGTCGACGCGCTTCGCTCCCATCCCCCTGGTAGAGCTCCGGGTCCGCCAATCGCGAGTCCTGGCGCACGAGGTCTTCCTCGAGCTTCGAGATCGTCTCCGTCAGCTCCTCCAGCTCGCGCGTCTCCCAGTTCGAGAGACGCTTCTTGCCAGCGGCCGGCTCGCTGGACCGCTCCTTCGCGGGCGCACTCTTCGGAGCCGGCCGCTTCTCCTGGGCCTCGGCAGCGGCATGCTCCTCGGCCACGAGCTCCAGGAGCGAGCTCACGTCGCCGGTGTGCAGCCGCAGCTTGCCCCGTCCGTCGAACTGCAGGATGTGGGTCGCGACGCGATCGAGGAACCAGCGATCGTGGCTGACCACGACCACGGCGCCGGGAAAGTGGACGAGAGCCTCCTCCAGGGCGCGCAGGGTACCGAGGTCCAGGTCGTTGGTAGGCTCGTCCAGGACGAGGACGTTGCCCCCCTCCAGCATCAGCTTGGCCAGGAGGACGCGCCCGCGCTCTCCTCCGGAGAGGCTTCCGACCTTGATCTGCTTGCGTCCGCCGGGAAACAGGAACGCATCGAGGAAGCCGGCCACGTGGATCTTGCGCCCGTCGATGGCCACGTGGTCCGACTTGCCGGCCACCTCCTCGACGATGGTCTTCTCCGGATCGAGGTCGGAGCGCTTCTGATCGATCGTGGCGAAGCGCACGGTCTCGCCTACCACGCGCTCCCCTGCGCTGGGCTGGAGCCGGCCGAGGAGGATCTTGAGCAGCGTCGACTTGCCCGCTCCGTTGGGTCCGACGATCCCGAGGCGCATGTCGGCACGGATCTCCAGATCCAGGGGCGGCAGCACCGCGTTTTCCCCGTAGCGATGAGACACCCCCTCGAGGCGCACGACCTTGGCCCCCAGCCGCGGTCCGGCGGGGAACTCGAGCTCGAGGTCCGCCTCGATGCGCTGGGGCACGTTGGCGGCCAGCTCCTCGTAGCGCGCGATGCGCGACTTGGACTTCGAGGTCCGGGCCAGAGGAGAGCGCCGGATCCAGACCGTCTCGCGCCTCAGGAGAGAGAGCCGCGCCCGCTCCGCGCGCTCCTCGGACACGAGCCGCGCGGCGCG
>JAUIEE010000331.1 GCA_030428965.1 bacterium
GGCGCGGGGGCGATCCTCCGCCAATTCGACGTCGGGGAACTTTGGCTGCCGCCGGCCGCCGCCGAGCCGTTCGACGCACTGCGGCGCGTCGCCCGCGATCTCTCCATCCCTGTCCGCACCTTGGCCGCGGGCGACCGCCTATCCCTGGGGGACGTCGAGTTGAACGTCCTCGCCCCTCCGCGCGGCGTCGCGCCTTGTCCTGAATCGCCTCATGGCGCAGGCGGCGGTTCTCGGCGCGCAGCTGCTCCTGTTCGAGGGCGCGCTGGATCAGGAGCAGGATCTGTTCGTTGGAGGCGGGGCGTACCACCGTGTCGAACGCACCCCGGCGGACGGCTTCGACGGCCTGGCTGACCGAAGCGAAGTCGTCGAGCAAGAGGACCGGCGGGGCGTCGGCCTGGGTCTGGGTCGCTTCCAGGAGTCCCTCCGCCAGGCTCAGCTCGGCCAGGACCAGGGCGACCTCCTCGCTCCTCAGGTGCTCGAGGGCCAGGCCGGGATCGGCCGTCTCGAACAGCTCGAAGCCCTGCTGGGTCAGGAACTCCCCCAGGGCCTCGTTGGAGGGCGAGGGGGAGTCCACGAAGAGGATGCGAGAAATGGACATGGGCGTCGCAATTTGTCGACACCGGGGGGGCAGAATCTGAACCGGCAACCTGTCCGCCGGTTGCCCCTCACCCCTCGAAATCGTGGCTAGTTGCGGCTTCCCGAGCGGGCCGCGAAGCCCACCTCGAAGCGCAGGCGCCCTGGGCGCTCGACCAGAAGGTCGACCCGGGCCCCGAGGTTCTGGAGCGCTCCGGCCCCGCCTCGGGCGTTCTCGACGTCGTCAGACAGCTCTGGGGCCCCCTGGAAGGCCTCTTCGAGCAGGCCCGGCAGGTCGCCGTCGGTCAGGGGGCCGATGGGGAAGTCGATGCGGATGCGAGGACCTCGACCGTCCCCCGAGCCCAGGGTGGTCACGTCCACGACACCCTCGGAGCCCGCGCAGCTGCGGGCGAGGCTCAGGAGGCCTTCGATGCCCCTCTGGACGGGGATGCGGTTGCCCTTGAGGCGGATTCCGTCGGTGCCCTGGTAGTTGAAGCGGGGCGCCCCTGTGCCCAGGGTCTGCTCGGTCAGGCACTCCTGGAGCAGGTCGTCCAGGTCGATCGCCTCGCTCGCAGGCGTCGGACGGGGGATCTTGGCGGTCACGACGGGCTCGGCGCTCTCCCGGGCGGGGGGCCGGCCGCCCTCCTGGAAGAGACCCGTGACCTGATCCAGGTCCGGCGGCCACGGCAGCCAGCGGGCCCTGGGCAGGTCCAGGAGGCCCCTGGAGCTGGGGTCCCGGGAGTCCTCACCGAGCACGAACAGGTGCCAGGCGGGATGGCGCTCCAGGAAACGGCGTACGAAGCCGATGTCCTCCGGGGCCACGTCGAGGGTCTCGAGAATGAGGGTCCCCGATTCCCCCCAGTCCTTTGCGCGACCGATCAAGAGCTCTTCCACGTCCTCGAGCACGTGGGGGCGGAAGGCGCCCATGCGCTTGGTGATGGCGTCCCAACCCTTGCGCCCCTCGGCCTCGGCCTCTTCCAGGCTCGCCAGGACGGCGAAGACCGCTCCGAGGGTGCGCGGACGCTTCCCTCCTCCGAGGACCACACTCGGGCCTTTTTGCCCGTCATTTCGCTGTTCTGCCATGATGAGACGACATCCTAGCGTTCCCCTGGGGGGCGGCAAGGGACGCCGTGGGCGGACAGCTCGAGTCCGGCGGTTTCTTGGGGCGACGATCCGAGCCAGAATGCAGGGCGTCGGCGACTGAGCCATGGTCATCTCCACCGAAATCTCGATCGTGGTCCCCATCTTCAACGAGGAGGACAGCATTCCGGTCCTCCACGGGGAGATCGCCAGGGTGCTGGATTCCATGGGGCTGGGGCCCGACAAGGCCGAGGTGATCTACGTGGACGACTGCTCCAGCGACGCCAGCCTGCACCGGATCCTGGCCCTCAGGCGCCAGGATGCGCGCATCCGGGCCATCAAGTTCCGGCGCAACTTCGGACAGACCTCGGCCATGGCGGCCGGCTTCGACGAGGCCGTGGGGCGGGTCGTGGTCACCCTGGACGGGGACCTGCAGAACGACCCTGCGGACATTCCGGCCCTGGTCGCGGAGCTGGACCGGGGCTACGACGTGGTCGCGGGCTGGCGCAAGAAGCGCTACGACGGGTTCGTTCTCCGCAGGCTGCCCTCGATCGTCGCCAACCGCCTGATCGCCCTGTTTACCGGGGTTTCGATCCACGACACCGGGTGCACCCTCAAGGCCTTCCGCCGAGAGCTGGTCAAGAGCATGTCGATCTATGCCGATCAGCACCGTTTCCTCCCGGTTCTCTCGGCCGGTTCGGGGGCCCGGGTCACCGAGCTCGTGGTCAATCACCGTCCAAGGCTCTACGGTCACAGCAAGTACGGGCTCGGCCGGGCCACCCGCGTGCTGCTCGATCTCCTCACCATCAAGTTGATCTCCCAGTTCTCCCAGCGTCCGGTTCAGTACTTCGGCCTGATGGGTCTCACGGCCCTGATCCTGGGGCTCCTGTTCGGTACCGCCAGCCTGTTCGGCCTGGAGCCGGTGACCGAGCCCCTGATCGGCGGCAGCGAGGTGAGCGAGGCCGTCAGCAGCTGGGAGATGGCCGTCATCACGATTCTCTTGCTGTTGTTCTCCGTCTTCGTGTACTTCACGCTGCTGGGCCTGCTCGGCGAGCTGGCCGTGAAGGCCAGCGGCATGCACCGACGCAGTACCCTGGACCGCATCCTCAACGAGCTGCACTGATGAGTTCCCCGGAAGAGACCTCCTTGACCGAACGGGTGGCGCCTCCGGCGCGCTCGGCAGGTGAGGAGCCCTACCTGGACCCGGGGCTGGGCGAGCTCGAGCTCGACGTGACCATCGTCGTGCCGGTCCAGAGTCCGGAAGCCGAGGTGCTCCAGGTGGTGGAGGCCCTCGGGGGCGAGCTGGATCGCCTCGGACGCAGTTGGGAATGCATCTTCGTCTTCGATGGCGTCCAGGGGCGAGCCTGGGAGACGGCCCAGAAGCTGCGCTCCTCCAGCGACCGCAAGGTGCGCTCGATCTCCTTCAAGAACGCCTTCGGTGAATCGGTCTGTCTGTCGGCCGCGGTCGAGCGGGCCCGGGGCAAGTACATCCTGACCTCACCCCAGTACGTGCAGGTCGATCCGGTCGAGCTGCGCTACATGCTGTCCGCCATGGACGACGGGGCGGACTTCGTCACGCCCTGGCGCTACCAGCGCGTCGATCCTTGGCTGAACCGCATTCAGTCGGCCGCGTTCAACTTCGTGATCCGGCAGATCATCCGGATGCACTTCCACGACCTGAACTGCTACTTCCGTTGCATCCGGCGCGGCGTGCTGGAGGAGGTCGCCGTGTACGGCGACATGTACCGCTTCCTGCCCGTGATCGCACACCGCCAGGGCTACCGGGTGGTCGAGGTCAAGGTGCGTCACCTGAAGGAGTGGGGCCGTACGGGCTTCTTCGGCCTGGGCATCTACCTGCGCCGTTTCCTGGACGTGCTGGCGGTCATGTTCCTGACCAAGTTCACCCTGAGGCCCCTGCGGTTCTTCGGGATGATCGGGGGGGTCTTCATCCTGGCGGGCTTCTCCATATGCACCTGGGTGGCCGTGGAGAAGATCTTCTTCGACAAGGGAGGCTCGGGCCGTCCTGCGCTCCTCCTGGGGGTACTCTTGCTAACTCTGGGGTTCCAGATCCTCGGTTTCGGGCTGGTGGGAGAGATCATCATCTTCTCCCAGGCGAGGAACCTGAAGGAGTATCGGATCGAAAGGATCTATGACCGGGACGAAGAAACAGTCAGCTGAAGCGAACGGGCAGGCTCGGGAGGCCCAGGCGAGCGAAGGCGCCTTCGAGATTCGACTGGGATCCCCGGAGGTCGATCTCGCGCGCGACGACTTCGTGCGCGCCCATCCCGGGGGGACCTTCTTCCACCTGAGTGGGTGGCGGCGAATGGTGGAGCGCGTCTACGGGCACGATCCCCGGGAGCTCGTCGCCTGGGAGGGAGACCGGATGGTCGGCATCCTCCCGATGATGCTGTGCCGATCGTTGCGGGGCCGCGTCAATCTCGTTTCGATGCCCTACGCCGTCTACGGAGGTGCCCTGGGGGCCGATGAGAAGGTCGAGGCCGAGCTGATCGCGCGGGCGCAGAAGCTGGCCAAGGAAGAACAGGTCGGCTACCTCGAGGTTCGCTACCCCCGGGAGAGCGGTCTGGATTGGCCCAAGAGCGAGCTCTACTGCACCTTCCGTAGGGAGCTGCCCGATGAGCCCGATGGGGTGCTGGCCATGATGCCGAAGAAGGCCCGTGCGGAGGCCCGCAAGGCCCGCAAGCGCCACGGACTCGAGCTGGCGGAAGGGCTGTGGTACACCGACGACCTGTGCCGCCTGTTCCTGATGAACAAGTACGCCCTGGGGTCGCCTGGCCTTCCGGCGGAGCACTTCCGAGCGATCCTGGAGGAGCTGGGCGAGAACGTTCACGTTCACATCGTGCGCAAGGAGCGCGAGCCTTTGGCCGCGGTCATGTCGTTCGCCTTCGGAGAGACCTTGATCGCCTACTATGCGGGGACCGCCGCGGGCAGCGATCGTGCGTTCAGTGCGAGCAACTTCATGTACCTGGCGCTGCAGGAGTGGGCGGTCGAGCAGGGCTTCCGCGTGTTCGACTTCTGCCGTAGCCGAGTCGACTCGGGGGCCTTCCGATTCAAGAAGCATCAAGGCTTCGAGCCGGAGCCCCTGCACTACCACTACTTCATGGTTCGGGATCGGGCGATTCCCTCCTTCAACCCCTCGAACCCCAAGACGCAGATCCTGCGCTCGACCTGGTCGCGACTGCCGCTGTGGATGGCCCGGCGCGGTTCCGATCGACTCGCGCGCTACCTGAGCTAGCTCGAGGCGAGGATCCAGCGCACGGCCTCGAGGACGTCCGCTGCGTGGGGCAGGGCCTCGCGCTCGGCTGCGGTCATGCCCTCCAGGGCCGCCCGACCCTTGCCGGTCTCGACCAGCAAGCCGCGCACCCCGGCTTGGCGGCCGGCTTCGATATCTCGCGGGGCGTCCCCGACCATCCAGCTGCGGCCGAGGTCGATGTCGAGCTCCTGTTGGGCTTGCAAGAGGAGTCCAGGTGCCGGCTTGCGGCAGGTGCATTCGCGGCGGTAGGGAGCCTGGCCGACCTCGGGATGGTGCGGGCAATAGAAGATGCCGTCCAGCCGGGCTCCGCCCTCGGCCAGACACTGCTCCAGGCGATCGTGGACACGGGCCAGGGTCGGCTCGTCCAAGAGGCCCCGTGCGATTCCGCTCTGGTTCGTGATCAGGACGGCGAGCCAGCCTTCCTCGTGCAAGAGCCGGACGGCCTGGGCCGCGCCGGGGAAGAGACGCAGGGTGCTCGGGTCGGACAGGTGCCGTCCCGATCGAGGAAGACTGCCGGCCGGGGGGTCATTCCACCGGAGCCAGGTGCACGTGGATGCGCGCGGGATAAAGGCTGCGATCCAGCTGAACGGGCACCAGGAACTCGGGGCTGGGCAGGAAGAGCGGGAAGGGCCAGTCGGCGTAGGCGAAGCGTCCGTAGCTCCAGGGCTCGAAGCCGTACTGGTGCGGGTGACGCAGGACGAAGTCGGCCCAGGACAAAGGGAAGGACGAGTTGCCCGGGTTCTCGAGGACCTCGACCTCCTTCGACCGGTATCCGGCCAGCTCGAAACGGATCACGTGATCGGCGTCGAGGTCGAGGGCGACCTGGCAGGGGGTGGCCAGGCCGGCTCGCTCTCCGTCGACCCAAACCTGGGCTCCCCGGGGGGTGGTGGCGAGCAGAACGCCCGGCGGGGTGACGCTGCGGCACCCGAGCAGCGCGGCCAGGCACGGGAACAGGAG
>JAUIEE010000332.1 GCA_030428965.1 bacterium
CAGCCTCCGCCGCCCCTTTCCCAGGTCCGGTTCGTCCTCGAGGAGAAGGACGGCGCCCTGGGACCTAGGATAGCCCCATGGGAATCTACCTCGACTACCTGGCCACGACGCCGGTCGACCTGAGGGTGCTCGAAGCCATGCTGCCCTACTTTCACGCGGAGTTCGGGAACCCCGCCAGTCGCAGCCACGCCTTTGGCTGGCGGGCCCGGGCGGCGGTGGAAGAGGCGCGGGAACAGACGGCCAACCTGATCGGGGCGCACCCCGAGGAGATCGTCTTCACCTCCGGCGCCACCGAAGCCATCAACCTGGCCCTGCGCGGCCTGGTCGCCCGTCGGCCCGAAGGCCGCTCGCGCCTGTTGGTCGCACGTGGCGAACACCGGGCGGTCCTGGACACGGCGGAGGACTTGCGCAGTCGAGGCCTGCAAGTCGACCTGGCGGAGATCGACGCCGACGGACAGGTGATCGTCGAGGGCTTCGAAGGGAGGCTGGGGGAATCGACCCTGCTGAGCTGCGTGCAGTGGGCCAACAACGAGGTCGGAACCGTCCAACCTGTGGGCGCCCTCGCCGAGGCTTGCCGCGCCCATGGCAGTCGCTTCTTCTGCGACGCCACCCAGGCGGTCGGCAAGCTGCCCGTCGATCTCGGGGAGACCGGGATCGACCTCGCCTGCCTGTCGGCCCACAAGATCTACGGCCCGAAGGGGGTCGGCGCCCTCTACATCCGCAAGGGAGAGCCTCGCCTGCGCCTCGCGCCCCAGATCACCGGTGGTGGGCACGAGCGGGGCCTGCGCGCGGGAACCTCGAACGTGCCGGGGATCGTCGGGCTCGGACGGGCCTGCGAAATCGCGGCCCAGGAAATGGAAGCGGAGGGGACTCGCCTGCTCGGGCTGCGGGAGAGGCTCGAGGGCGGATTGAAGGCTCGGCTGGAAGGAGTGCAGCGCAACGGCGAGCCCGGGCAGAGCCTGCCCGGGTGCCTCAACCTCACCTTCGAAGGGGTCGCCGCGGAGGACCTGATGATGGAGCTGGGCGACATCGCGGTCTCCTCCGGCTCGGCCTGCACCTCCGCGCGCCCCGAGCCGAGCCACGTTCTGGGGGCCATGGGACTGTCGGCCAGCCGGGCCCAGTCCTCCATCCGCTTCGGCCTGGGACGCTTCACCACCCGGGAAGAAATCGACCAGACCATCGAACGGGTCAGCCGGGCCGTGGGCAAGCTGCGCAGCCCCCTGGGCACTGCCCCCCGGGCCCCGGAGAAAGGCTCCTGAAAAGGCCTCGGAATGACGTATATTGAAGGAACGAAGGCCCTCCTGGAGTAGACCGTGATTCGACTGAGCGAAAGAGCCGTCACCGAAGTCCGTCGTATCCTCGACGAGCAGAACCTGCCCGACTCGACCGTCCTACGCGTCGGCGTTAAGGGGGGTGGGTGCTCGGGCTTCAGCTACACGCTGGGCTTCGACGACGACGTTCGCGAGACGGACCAGGTCGGCGAGCAGGACGGCGTGCGCGTCGTCTGCGACCCCAAGAGCTTCCTCTACCTCAACAACACCGAGGTGGACTTCGAGGAGAGCCTGATGGGCCGCGGGTTCAAGTTCGTCAACCCGAACGCCTCGAACACCTGCGGCTGCGGCGAATCCTTCTCGGTCTAGGGGACAGGTTCTGGCGCCAGAGGACGGCGCCCGCCTCGTCCAGCCGGCCATCTTGCTCCTCCTCGGCGCTCGGCCGCCCCGTCGGGGATCCCCCCTCCACGCACCCGGCTTCGTGCGGCCCGACCTTGCACCGGGACCTCCCGGGTCAGCGCTCACTGCACGTTCAAGGGCGACCTGACCGCGTCCACGCCTGCCACGGGCAGACCCCGGCGGAGGAACGACGGCTAGCCCGGCAGGATCAGCGACGAACCGTCCATCTCCGGGCGCTTCTCGAGACCGGAGAACTCCAGCAGCGTGGGGACGACGTCCGCCAGGATGCCCATCGGCCGGAGCCGCGTCCCGCGCACGTCCTCTCCGCAAAAGACGATCGGCACGGGGTTGGTCGTGTGGGCCGTATGGGGTTGATTGGAGGCCACGTCCCACATCTCTTCGGCGTTGCCGTGGTCGGCCGTGATGGCCACCAACCCGCCGCGGCGTACGACCTGGGGCACGATGGCCTTCAGACAATCGTCCACGCTGCGCACCGCCTTGGCGGCCGCATCGGGGAGACCCGTATGGCCGACCATGTCGGCGTTGGCGAAGTTGACGATGTAGGCGTCGGTCTCACCCCGTTCGAGCGACGACAGAATGGCGTCCCGCACTCCCGGAGCACTCATCTCGGGCTGCAGGTCGTAGGTCGCGACCTTCGGACTGGGGATCAGGGTGCGCGACTCGCCGGGCAACTCGGCTTCCTTGCCCCCGGAGAAGAAGAAGGTCACGTGGGCGTACTTCTCCGTTTCCGCGATGCGCTCCTGGCGCAGGCCGGAGGCGCTGATCACCTCCGGAAACGTGCCGCGCACTTCGTTGGGTGCGAAGGCCACCGCGAAGGGATAGCCCGCCTGGTAGCGGGTCATGGTCACGATCTCCACCTCGGGCCTTGCGCGGCGCTCGAAGCCGTCGAAGTCCTCGAGCCCGAGGGCCTCCACGAGCTGGCGCATGCGGTCCGCCCGGAAGTTGAACCCCAGGAGCCCATCGCCGTCCTCGAGCCGCCCGGACCCGGCTTCCCCGATCACACAGGGCTCGACGAACTCGTCCCCGACCTCGCTCGCGTAGGAAGCACGAATCGCCTGGGCCGCCGTATCGAAGCGTGACCCCACGCCGGCGGTCAAGAGGTCGTAGGCCTTCTGCACGCGCTCCCAGCGCTTGTCGCGGTCCATCGCGAAGTAGCGCCCGATGACCGAGGCGATGCGCCCCACACCGGCCCGAGCCAGGTCCTCCTCGAGCCGGGCCAAGAACCCTTCCCCGGAACGGGGTGGAGTGTCGCGGCCGTCCAGGAAGGCGTGCACGAGAACCTGGTCGGAAGCCAGTCCACGACTGGCGGCCAGCTCGAGCAGGGTCCGCAGGTGGTGGTCGCTGGAGTGCACGCCTCCATCGCTCACGAGCCCCACCAGGTGCAAGCGCTTCTGCTCCTTGCGCAGGCGATCCAGCAGCGCGACGAAGACAGGATTGCGCGCGAACTCACCGTCCTCGATGGCCTTGTCGATGCGCGAGATGTCCTGGTAGACGATGCGCCCGGCCCCCAGGTTCATGTGCCCGACTTCGCTGTTGCCCATCAGCCCCAGGGGCAGGCCGACCTCGCGCCCCGAAGCGGACAGGAGGGTGTGGGGGTAGCGTTCCTTGAACTCGCCGAAGGCCGGAGCGTTGCGCGCAATGGCGTTGTACTCAGGGTCCTCGCGGTGTCCCCAGCCGTCGAGGACGATCAAGAGCAGCGGACGTCGTTTCACGGTGTTTCCTCGGAGGTCGTGGCAAGCTCTCGTTCGAGTTCGGACATGAGCTGGGCGGCCTGGCGCCCGAGCAGCTCGTTGGTCGGCCGGCGCTCCTCGACCAACGGCCCGGGGGCCAAGGTCGCCAGCTGAGCCGCGACCAGGCGATGGGCCCCGTCGGCGGTCCCCCCCATCAGCCCGATGGCCAGGCGAAACTCGTCCGCGTGGGAGGGCCTCAGGTCCCTGGCGCCGACGGTCGCCAGGCGCAGAGCCGCCACGGCCGTCTCCTGGATGCTTAGGGGCAGCTCGATCTTCTCGATCCGGAGCTCACCCAGCTGCTCCTTTTTGCCCTGGGCCCGGGCGCGCTCCTCGCGGGCGAGGAGCTCGACTTCCCCTTCGACGTGCTCGAGGAAGCTTCGCCTGAGTGCGTCGAACTCGTCCGCCCTGCCGTGGGCGTAGGCTTCCCGACCACCAGCCCCCTCCTCCGAAGCCGGCCTGGAGGCCATACTGAGGAGCGAGGCGGCGACCGCTCCCACGCAGGCGATCGCCCCCGACGTACGGGTTCCTGGAGCGCAGGAAGCCAATTCTACGGTCCATTCCCGTAGGCTTTGGTCGAGAGGCTTGGAGGACATGAGCAGTATGGAACAGCGAAGTCGACGATCCTATCCGATCCCCCCGCGGACCCCCACCGTCCAGAGGTCCCGACGCGGTGCCGGGTTCGGTTTCCTTTTGGCCCTGACGCTCTGCGCGGGCTGCCTGACGACCCCGGTGACGGGCCGGCGCGCGCTCAACTTCTTCTCACCGGCCCAGGACGTCGAGCTGGGACGCGAGGCCTACGGGCAGATCCTGTCCCAGGCTCAGCTGGTCCAGTCCGGACCGGAGAAGGAGATGGTCGAGAGGGTCATGCAGCGCCTGGCCGCGGTCTCCGACGACCAGGGCTACGAGTGGCACGTCGAGCTGATCCGCGACGACGCGGTGGCCAACGCCTTCGCTCTCCCCGGGGGCAAGATGGCCGTCTACACGGGGATCCTGCCCGTGTGCCAGAGCGAAGCCGGCCTGGCCGTGGTGATGGGACACGAGATCGGGCACGTGGTGGCCCAGCACGGCACCCAGCGCATGACCCAGTCCATGGGCGTCGAGCTGGCCTTCGCCCTGTTCAACGCCGGAGAGTACCAGCAGCTCGCCCGCAACCTCGTCGGCCTGACCTTCGAGCTGCCCTACAGCCGCAGCTTCGAGACCGAGGCGGACCACATCGGCCTGATCTACATGGCCCGGGCCGGGTACGACCCCCGCGAAGCGCCCGTCTTCTGGGAGCGCATGCTGGCCAACTCCGGAGGTGGCCCCCCTGAAATGCTCTCCACCCATCCGGACCCCGGCAAGCGGGCCGAGCGCCTGCGGGAGCTCATGCCGGAGGCTCTCCAGCTGTTCCAGGCGAACAACGCCCCATGATTTCCGAGGAAGCCCATCAAGCCTAAGCAGCTCGGGCAAAAGCACTTAGAGCCACCCATACGAATCTCCCTGGCTTTGGGCCCCCACTTTTCTAGCTTGGCTGGCCCCGATTAGGGCCGCCCCCCATCGTGCGATACGGCCCTGGCCCACGGCGGGTTGGCTGGCTTGAAAATCGCATTCATCACTCCCGAGCTGCAGTCCGTGGTCCGGCGCACCAACCTGGCCACGGTCTCGGAGTCCCTGGCGAAGGCCCTGCAGGAGTCCAAGCAAGACGTCCGCGTCTTCCTGCCCTGGGCCAAGGGGGCCGAAACGGACGGTCTGGGCCCCCTGCGCGAGCGGGCCCTCGTCCAGGTTCCCGACGGCAACGGGACCCAGACCTTTCGGACCCTCGAGGGCAGCCTCGGTGCCGTGCCGGTCTATCTGTTCGAGAACGAGCCGTTCTTCGGATCCCGCTTTCCCTACGGCGGCGACGAGGGGCCCTACCCGGACAACTGGCGACGCTACGCCCTGTTCGCCCGGGCCGTGCTCGCGAGCGCCGAGCCGCTCGGTTTCGTCCCGGACATCCTGCACGCCATGGACTGGACCACGGGCCTGGTCCCCCTCTACCACCGGCTCATCTGCAACGAGGACGCCGGGCATCCTTTGACCCAAACCGGGACCTACTTCGCGATCCACAACCTGGCCATGCAGGGAGTGTTCGAGCGCGAGGTCCTGCCCCACATCGACGTTCCTCACGCCTTCTTCCGCCAGATCGAAGGTCTCGAGCTCGGAGGCAAGGTCAACTTCCTCAAGTCCGGCGCCGAGTTCGCCACGATCATCGGCACCCATTCCCCGGGCCACGCCCAGAAGATCCAGGAACGCGACCGGGGGTACGGGCTCGAGGACACCTTCTGTCGCCGCAAGCGCGAGCTGGTCGGAATCAACAACGGGATCGACTACCAGGCCTGGGATCCGTCGAGCGATCCCGTCCTGCCGGTCAACTTCAGCGCTT
>JAUIEE010000333.1 GCA_030428965.1 bacterium
GTGCACCAATATCGGAACGTGCTCCTAGTTAGCTTCGCGTTTTACTCTGGAAGGCTCTTTGTTGCGTGGAAAGCCGCGACCGAGACCATAGTGAAGAGTGCCGCAGCGACCACTAGGTTTGGTCGGTACTGGTAGATGAGGAATCCGTGAGCCCCTAGCGGGAGGGCTGTCATGGTCAAGACGGTCAGCCTTCTTGCGAGGATGGCAGGTCCAGAGGCCCATAGTGGGGCCCACTCCAATTCTTTTTCATCTGGGCTTTTGGAGATGAGTTTCAAGTTTGAGGCAAGGATGAGGAGTAGGAAAAAGCAGAGAGCAGGGCCCGCTATCATGAGCTGGGTGCGTGGTAGTGACACTCCAAGGAGTGTGACCGTGGCTGTTCTGGAATGGACTTCTCTCTCCAGAATATGCTTAGCTTCTCTTGGGGTTTTATCTTTGATCTGACTCCATGCCTCTGCGAGGCCGGGTAGGAGTTGTTGGGGGAGCTTCAGCCTTGGCCAAAGCTCCCCCTGGTTTTCTTCAATCCATTCCCAGACTCGTGTGCCCGGGATGTAGATCGTTGGCTCAGCATCGTCGGCTACTGTGGCAATTGTGCTCCTCAGGGTTGCTGCAGGCGGGGCCCCTTTCGGCTTGGAACAAACGGCTCCTCTTATTGGCCATAGTCTTGATTCGCCAACTGCAGTGGATTGCAGGCCTGCGGATACTTCGTAGCGCACCTCAAACATGCCCGCTGGGGCCTCGGCAAGTGCTCCACTTATTTGTAGATGGAGTTCTTCAGGCAATAGCCGTGCGCCGCTAAGGGGAAGTCTGCGTGCGCCATCGTTGGTCCTTAGGTAGTTGTATAGCTCCTCAACCGTTCCATTGCTGCGCACATTCGTTAGTGAGCGCCAGTCGATACCAATGACGTTATCTGGGACGTACACCTCAATCTCGTGTGGCAACGAGTTCTTGAGGATTCTTCCAATGTACTCTGCCGGGATGGACGTCGTGCTACCTGGCTCGCTCTGAATGAGGATTTGTTCAAGGTGATGCGCGTACTCATCAAGATTAATGCGGATAAGGGCGTCTAGGTCATTTAGCGTTGCCTGGGGAATCTCTGGCTCCTCAGGCGAAAGAGCGCCGGCTATCATGACTGAGCAGACGGCGATTAGGATCCGGTGTACCGTGCGTGCTGTTTTTTGGATTTCCTTCATAGGCAAGGCTCGTGTTCTGCGAGGCGGCTGAGTACAGGGAGTAGGTATGACCTAAGCTATTGGTTACCTACGGTGTGCTCGCGCCATCTAGCTTGAGGCCGTCCGGGACTCAGACCAAATCAAAAGCTAGAGAAGCCTGACAGCAGACCGGTCCAGTTGTTCCTCCGGGCTAGAGAACGTGTTTGAGCCCATCTTCGGATCCGACAGCGGGCGTCTATCTAGCGAACTTCGAGCAGCGGCGTGAAGTAGCGGTAGTAGACCTCGAGGGTCAGGACGCACATGGCGGTCGAGTAGCTCTTGTCGTTCTCGTCGTCGCCCGCGTAGCGCGAGTAGATCGAGATGGGGTCCCAGGAACCGTCGGTGTCCTGGCCTTCGAGCAAGGTCTCCTTCATCTGGGCGTTCCAGCGGCGCCAGTCGTTGCCGCCGGCGCGGAACATGGACAGCGTCCCGTAGTACCAGAAGTAGAGGTTGCCGCGGGCGTCGTAGACGAAGTCGTCGTCCGAGGTGTAGCGGTAGTCCCGCGGGGCGCGTTCGAGCACGAAGCCCCGGGCCTGGGCCAGCTCGGGGCTGGCGATGTCGATGCCCAGGAGGGACAGGCTGAAGAGGGCGGCCGGAGTCGAGGCGGGCAGGATCGGATAGCCCGAGCGCAGGCGGTCGGGGTCGTGGGAGTAGCGGAAGGCCCCGCGCCGGGGGTCCCAGGCCTTGGCGACGAACTCGCGCGCATCGGCGAAGGCGCGGTCGGGGACCTCGATGCCACCCAGGCGAGCGGATTCGAGGGCCATGACCTGCCAGGCGGTGACCGAGACCCGCGGCCAGGGGTCCCCGTTCCAGACCCGATTCGTCGGGTAGTAGTAGCCCCAGCCGCCGTGGAAGCGCTCGTCGTCCTCGCGGCTCTGGCGGTCGAGGATGTGATCCACGCCGCGTTCGAGGGGAGCGCGCAGGGCCGGGTCCTGGGTCAGGGCAAAACACTCGGCCAGGGCGTAGGTCGCGATGCCGTGGCTGTAGGCGTTCGAGTCGCCGAAGTGATCGCTGCGGGAATCTTGCTCTTCCAGCAGGAAGTCCAGGGCCCGGCGGACCGTGGAAGAGAATTCGCTGCCCGAGGCCTGGGTGTGTCCCGCGCCCATGAAGGCCAGCAGCGAGAGGGCGGTCTTGCCCACGCGGACGTCGCCGTACTTGTCGTCGTGGTCCCGGCGTGAGCCCCAGGATCCGTTCGGGTTCTGGATGTCCGCCAGGTAGCGGAGTCCGGCGGCCACGGCCTGCTCGGTTTCCTCGCCGCCTCCGTACTCCTCGAGGGCGCGCAGCTTCTGGTTGCCGAAGCGGTTCTGGTAGGGGGTGCGTTCGAGGGTCGGACGATCGCTACGGTCGGTCGTCGGCGGGGCCGGCGTGGCCACGACCGGAGCGCGGAAGTCGAGGGTCCTGGCGCTGGGCCGCGCGCGGTCGGCAGCGCTTACGGCCGTGAAGCGCGTCGGCTGGGGCGTGATGTCCGCCCGGGAGAAGCGCGCAGGTTCGAGGCGCACGGGCTCGCTGACCGGATCGAAGGGCGCCACCTTGGGCGCGCTCCGCACGCCGTCTTCGCGGCGCACCTCGGCCACCTCCCGCAGCTCGACGTCGGCTTCGCCACGGGGCGTGCTGGCGAGGTCCAGCTCCGCCCTGGGGCCGGTGGGCGTCGCTTCGCGCCGGGGAGTGATGTCGAGGCCGGAGAGGAGATCCGCCTGGGGCCGGACGGTTCCCGCCGTGCTGGCCCGTTCGGTCACGCTGGCATCCCGTCGGGAGGGCTCTCCGCTGGCCCGCTGGGGGGGCGCCAGGGAAGAGCTCGCGGGGAGAGCCAGGCTCGGTCGCGTTCCACTGGCCACTTCGAAGCTCTCGCTGGGCTGGGCGACCTGGGTCTCGACGCCGGCCTCGGCCACGACCCGGCGCTCGAGGCGTTCCGGTTCGGGGACGCTTTCACGGGCGTCACCGGCTCGGCGTTCCGAGGTGAGAGTCTTCCGGGTCGGCTGGGCGAGGGAGCGTTCCGACTCGACGCGGTTGGCCCGTTCGGGGGCCTGGGCGGCAGGGCGGCTGTTCGGTTGGGTCGTGCTCTTCTGGGCGGACAGGGCCAGGGTCGGAGCGCGCTCGGTGAGCTTCTCGAAGGGCGTCTCCCGATCGGCCAGGGTCGTCTCGGCGCTGTCCTGTTCCGCCCGCTGGGTCTCGGTCGGTCGGCGGGAAGGCGCGCTCTCGGCCCGGGTCGGCGCCGGCGTGGCCGCGACCGCGGGGGTGAACTCGGCCAGCTCGTGCTGTGCGTCCATGCGGGCGGGGGCAGCGTCCAAGGGCACCGGTTCGCGCGCGGTCTCGAGCTCGCCTCCCCGTTCCTGGGCGGCGGCCGGGCTCCCGAGGGAAGAGGGGGCCAGGCGCACGCGGAAGGTGGCTTCGGCGTTGCGCGCGACGACGGGCGCGGACTCCGGATACACCTCGCGCAGGTACCACATCAAGAGCAGGTGGAGGATCAACGACGCCAGGATGCAGCGCGTCAGGATCTCGAGTCCCGTCCAGCGCTTGGCGAGCCAGCACAAGAGGGCCAGGGCCAAGAGCAGGGCCAGGATGATCAGCTCCCGCATGCCGATGGGGGGAGCCGGAACGCGGAAGAGCTCCTTGGAGCGGGCGCGGAAGAGGCTGGCGGGGGACCCTTCGCGGGAGCCTTCGAACAGGAGGGAGAAACCGTCGCGAGAGGGGAGAGGACCGCGCTCCGACCCGGGACCGTTCAGGCTGCCCAGAGGTTCGGGCGGCAGCCAGCCGCCCTCTTCCCGGAAGCTGCGGAACAGGTCGAAGGAGCCCGCGCTGCCCGCGCGATTCGATGCGAACAGAAGCGTGCGCCCATCGGAGGTGAGCGCGGGCTCCCGTTCGTCGAAGGGCGTGTTCCAGGCCTCGACCCGGGTCGAGACGTAGCTCGGACGATCGGGATCGTCGAGGCGCCGGGCTTCGTACAGGTCGAAGTCCGTACGTGCGCCCCGCGTGCGGTTCGAGGCGAACAGGAGGGTCGAGCTCTGTGGGACGGGGAACGGGTCCGTCTCGTCGGCGGGGGAGTTGATCCCCATGCCGATGGGTTCGGGCTCGCCGAAGGTGCCCTCGTAGGAGTCGTACGGGGCGCGCCACAGGTCGAGGCCGAAGTCGAGGCCCGAGCGGTCCGTGGCGAAGTAGAGGGCGTCGGGGCCGAAGGCCGGGGCCAGCTCGTCGAAGCCGGAGTTGACCGCGGCCAGGGGGCGCGGGTCGAGGGGACGACCGTCGACGAGGGAGGCGATCCACAGGTCCGCGTTCAGGTGCCGCTCGCCGGTCGAGTAGACCAGGAAGCGGCCGTCGGGGGAGATGGCGGGGCGCGACTCGGAGTCGCCGCCGTTCCCGTCGGGGGCGAGCAGCTCGGGCTCGTCCCAGACCGCGTAACGGATGCGCTCGCCGGCCGGACGGGCGTAGTGGGTCTCCCCATCCGTCCAGCTCGCGCCCAGCTCGAGGTGCGTGCGCAGGAAGAGCCAGCTGCCGTAGGAAAGCGCCAGGGCGAGGGCGATTCCGATGACGAAGTCCTGGCTGCGCAGCTTCACGGGCTAGCCCTCTTCCTGGGTCGTGCCGACGGCGAGGTTCTGGAGCCCGGCCAGGCCGCAGGCGTCCATGACCGAGACGATGGACTCGTGGCGCGCTTCGCGGTGACCGCGGATCGTGACGGGCGTGCCCGGGTCGTTTTGGGCGTAGCCCTTGAGCAGGTTGACCAGCTCTTCCGAGCCCAGGGTCTCCCCGGCGAAGACGATGTCACCGTTGCGCAGCACGTTGAGGATGATCTCCTCGGGCGACTCCTGCGCCTCCCCGGCCGACTCCGTGGCCGGCAGCTCGATCTCGATCTCCCGTTCGGGGTCGAGGAAGGTGGTCGTGACCATGAAGAAGATCAGGAGCAGGAAGACCACGTCGATCATGGGCGTGAGGTTGGGGGCAACCTCGTCGAGGTTCGAGTCTTCGCGGATCTTCACGCCTCGACTCCGCTCTCGAGCTGCGGGTAGCGAAAGGACTCCAGGCGCGTCTCCAGCTCGAGGTAGCAGTCCTCGCTGCGACGCACGAAGCGATCGATGCGGCCCTTGAACCAGTAGTAGGCGGCCTGGGCCGGGATGGCGACGGTCAGGCCCGCGGCGGTCGTGATCAGGGCCTGGCTGATGCCGGAGGCCAGCAGCTCCGGGCGTCCGAGACCTCCCTTCGAGGCGATGTTCGTGAAGGCCTCGATCATGCCCCAGACCGTGCCCAAGAGGCCCAAGAGGGGAGCGATCATGCCCACGACGACGAGCGGCTTGAGGTTGGCGGACAGGCGGCTCACTTCCCGCTGCCCCGCGTCCTCGACGGCCTTCTCGATCTCGGCCGACGGCCGGCCCCGGCGCCGGATGCCGGCACCGAGGACGCGGCCGAGGGACGTCTGCTCGCACAGGTTGAGGGCCTTCTCGGGTCCTTCGTTCGAGAGTGACTCGACCACCCGCTGCCCCATGCGCTTCGAGCCCAGGGTGCCCTCACGCAGCCGCAGGGAACGCTCGACGATGAAGGACACAGCGATGATCGAGCACAGCAGGATGGGGATCATCAGGGGACCCCCGTTCAACACCA
>JAUIEE010000334.1 GCA_030428965.1 bacterium
GATCACTTCGACGTCCACCGCGCGCTCGAGGAAGATCGCTACTGCGCGGAGAAGTGGGACGTTCTCGGCGCCCATGGCCTGGGCTGCTTCGCCATCAGTGCCCACCTGGTCGGGCAGGCGGTCTGCGATCCGATCGACGAGCGCCACCGCTCCATCTTGCCGGAGGCCGTCTGGGGAGACGGGGAGCCGGAGGGGGTGCGCTCTCGAGCGGCAGAAGAGATGCGGCAGACCGCCCGAGCCGCGCGGCGCTTCTTCGAGGCGGCGCCGGAGAACGTGCGTCGTCAGCTGGAGCACAGCGGGCGGAAGGTGGTCAACGGTTTCACGGGCAGCAGCATCTGGCACCTGCTGTATTCCTTTCCTCCCGTGACCCCTGGCCAGATCGAGGCGGGCTTTGCGGACTTCGCCCGTCGATGGGGGCCCATCCTGGACACGTTCCGGGACGAAGGTGTCCACTTCGCGCTGGAGGTGCATCCGACCGAGATCGCCTTCGACCTCGTCACGGCGCGGCGGGCGCTGGAAGCCGTCGGCTCCCATCCGCACTTCGGCTTCAACTTCGACCCCTCCCATTTCGCCTACCAGAACGTGGACTACCTCCGGTTCGTGCGAGAGTTCGGCACCCGGGTGTTCAACGTGCACGTGAAGGACGTCTGGTGGTCCGACGTTCCCACTCCCATCGGGACCTTCGGGGGACACGCCGACTTCGGCGTGGACGGGCGGGCCTGGGACTTCCGTTCGCCGGGGCGGGGCAAGGTCGACTTCGAGGGGCTGATCCGCACCCTGGGGCACGTCGACTACCGCGGCCCTCTGACCATCGAGTGGGAGGACCCCATGATGGATCGGGAGAGCGGTGCGCGCGAGGCAGCGGCCTTCACGCGGCGGCTCGACTTCGAGCGCTCGCAGATCGCCTTCGACTCCGCCTTCGGCGAGTGAACCGGAGAACATGATTTGAACGAACGAGTCACACCGACCGGCGGTGGGGGCAGTGTGCTGTGGCGCCTGGCCCTGATGATGTTCTTGCAGTACGCGGTATGGGGAGCCTGGCTGCCCGTCGCCGCGCGCTTCTTGACCGAGTCCACCGAGCGCGGTGGCCTGGGTTTCGACGGTTCCCAGGTCGGCTGGATTCTCGGCTTGGCCGGTTCCGTTGGCGCCATCACGGCCCCCTTCATCGCCGGGCAGTTCGCCGATCGATTCTTCCGCACCGAACGGGTCCTGGCCTTCCTGCTCCTGTTCGGCGGCCTGGTCAAGATCTACACGGCGACCCGCACCGATTACGGTACCTGGCTGGGGCTCTCGATCCTCTACAGCATCCTGTACATGCCGACCCTGGCCCTCTCGAACTCCCTGGCCTTCGCCCACGTCACCGACCGCGAGCGCCAGTTTCCCATCGTGCGCGTGTGGGGCACGATCGGCTGGATCGCCGCGAGCTGGACCTTTCCGTGGATCTGGCTGCAGACCGACCTGAGCTTCCAGTGGATGCCGCCTTTCCTCGGAGGTCCCGAGGTGGAAGGCGTGACCGGGCGGCTGATCGATTCGCTGACCTTCTCCGGCATCCTGTCGATCGTCTACGCGGCCTACTGCCTGACGCTGCCCGAGACGCCGCCCAAGCGGGACGCCGTCGAACCCTTGGCCTTCGCGAAGGCTTTTCGGCTCCTCCTGCGGCCCTCGATGCTCCTGCTCACCGTGGTCGGGCTGTTGATCAGCATGATCCACCAGGTGTACTTCCTGCAGACGGGGCCCTTCTTCTCGCGCATCGGCCTCGAGGACAGCCAGATCGGGCCGGCCATGACCGTCGGCCAGTTCAGCGAGATCGCGCTGATGGCCGGCCTGGGCTGGATGCTCAAGTCGCTCGGTTTCCGCGCGATCCTGTTCGTCGGAGGCCTGGCCTATGGCGCCCGCTACGCCATCTGGGCTCTGGTGGACCTCCCGGTGGAGGTGCTCGTGGCCAGCCAGGTGTTGCACGGTGTGTGCTACGCCTGCTTCTTCGCGACGGCCTACATCTACGTGGATCGCCTGGCGCCGGTCGACATCCAGCATTCGGCCCAGACGGTCTTTGCCCTGATCATGCTGGGGGGAGGGCCCGTGCTCGGCGGCATGTTGAGCGGTGTGCTCCAGGCCCGGCACGAGGTGCAGGGCGAGATGCTTCTGGCCTCGTTCTCACCTCTTTGGTGGACCCTGTCCGCCATCGGCGGACTGTGTGCCGTGCTCGTGCTGCTGTTCTTCCGCGACGAAACTCCCGCATCCCCCCAAGCCTCATGAAGACCCTTCTCCTGGCCCTGGCCCTGTCGCTCTCCGCTGCGTGTCGTTCCCAGTCTCCTGCCGACGATTCGCTGGTCTGGCGCTCTCTGTTCGACGGAGAGACGACCCGCGGCTGGCGCGGTTTCAAGCGCTCCGACGTGCCCGCCGGATGGCAGGTCCAGGACGGCACCCTGGCTCGTCTGGATCAGGCCGGGGACCTGATCACCGTCGACACCTTCACCGACTTCGTGCTGGAGCTCGAGTGGAAGATCTCCGAGGGCGGCAACAGCGGCATCTTCTTCCACGTGACCGAGGATCATGACTACGTCTGGGAGAGTGGTCCCGAGCTGCAGGTGCTCGACAACGAGGCCCACGAGAACGGGCTGGATCCGCGCACCTCGGCGGGATCGAACTACGCGCTGCACGCTCCGCCCAGGGACGTGACGCGGGCTCCCGGAGAATGGAACCAGGTCCGTCTGGAGGTGCGCGACGGCCGCGTCAGCCACCACCTGAACGGACATCACCTGTTCACCTACGAGCTGGGCAGCCCGGAGTGGGAGGCCCTCGTCGCGGCCAGCAAGTTCGGCTCCATGCCGGGCTACGGGCGAGCGGGCAGCGGGCACATCGCCCTCCAGGATCACGGCGACGACGTCTGGTTCCGCAACCTGCGCATCGCCGAGTGGTAGCGCCCGCACGGGGCTGAGGGCGGCCTCCAGGCGACCGGTCTAGCGAACGGTCCGCTCCAGGCGACCGGGCCGGACAGTCCCATTGCCCGCATTGCGCCTTGCCGGCGTGTGCAGCGGTCTGCCTGTACGACCACGTCGGTTCGGGCCTGCGCACATCGGCTAATGACGGGGATTGCTGACCAGGTCTAAAAAGCTCACCCGTAGAGATTCTTCCGGAGGACGTAGCCATGAATCGTCCTGTGCGGGAGGCGTCCGCGCCGCCGACTTCTCTCCCGAGGATCCACCCTCCTCGGGAGCGATCCTCGGCACCGGGGCCCCGCGCCAGGCGCCTCTAGGCCGAGCGCTCCCAACCTGAACCCAGTCGTCGTGCCGAGGGGAGCAATCCGGACGGCCGGCGCCTCCTCTCTTCTCTGTTCTTCACCCCGACCCGGGCTGTCCAGCCTCCGGTCGGTACCTCCAAAACTCTTGGGTTTGACATGCGTATCTCCAATCTGATTCCGATCCTCCCTCTTGCGTTGGTTCTTGGCTGTCAGAGCACGCAGAGCGACGGCCGTAGATCTGCCCCACGGCGCCAGACACCGCAGGTAACCGTCCTTGGTGCTGACGCGAAGGTGGAGGCTGACGGTTCGATCACCCTCAACTATCCGGAGGAAGAGGACTTCAACAATCGCGTGCCTGAATGGGTGATCAATCCGGCCGTGGGCGGCGTGACTGGAGCCGTGGGAGTCGCTTCCACGAGTTCCCTGGGTACACGAGAGCAGCTCGATGCCGCACGCTGGAACGGTCGTGCCGAGCTCGCGAGCATGCTCGAGCTTCGCATCCAGCGTGTCGCTCGGTCCGAGCTGGAAGAGAATCAGCGAGTGGAAGGCGGACGGGACGCCGGACTCGCACGGCGGGACTCGCTGAGCATCGACCGCGCGATCCTCGACCAGGTGCTAGCCGGGACGCGCCAACGCGCGCTCTGGTGGGACGAGGACACGGGCGAAGTGTTCGTCTGGATGGTCGTGGACGGCGCCCTTCTCGAACGCGTCAGCCACCGGGTGATCGAAGACGTATCCGTATTCACGGCCGCAGCCTCCGTTCCCAACGAGTACCGGCCTCAACGCCAACGTCCGCAGCCGCCGACGGTCATCGTCGAGATGCCCGATGCGCCCGAGCCCGCACCCCAGCCGGAGCCCCTGATCGAGCCTGCAGCGCCCAAGACCTCCACGGAGAAACTCGAGGACGCCTTGAAGCCCATCGAAACGATCCCCTCGAAGGAAACGGAGGAGGACGACGAATGAACACCCGGAATGCCACCTTGACCTGGGTCGTTCTCCTCTCCCTGGGCGCCGCGGCGTGCCAAACCGGGCCGCCCAGGGTCCTGACCTCGTCTCGGCAGCCCCCGGCGACGACCCCGGAGCAGCCGGAGGGCGCCGCGGGCATGGCCGAGTCGGAAGAACGCCAGGTCTCGAGCTCTCGGACGGGGTTCGATTCCGAGTACAGCCCGACGGCTCGCGGTCACTTCCAGCGCATGGAGCAGGCTCTCGGGGAGCTCAAGATCATCCCCAGCAAGCCGCCTGCGCCAGACAATGAGTGACGGGCCGGGGCGTGTGGAGGAGGATCGATCTCCTCGGAATCATGGGGCTTGTTTCCATCCCCAGGGTTCCGAGGGGAATCGAATCAACGGTCTGCCTGGACAGGACAGCCTAGTCCCGACTCGTACCGCGGATCTCCATGCCCTGATCGAGCAAGCCCTGCTCCACCTTGTGGGCCTGGGCCAGGGTGCGGGTTTCGATCAGGACCTCGACGTCCACGAAGCCGACCGGCACCTTCCAGCCGGCACGGTAGTGCTGGATGTCGAGGATGTTGGTCTTCTCCCGCGCCAGGATATCGGCGATGCGGGCCAGCTGGCCGGGCTGATCGGGGGTGCGCAAGCGGATCAAGTGGGTGCGACCGGCCGCGGACAGGCCGCTCTCGATGTAGCGTGAGAGCTGGTTGATGTCGATGTTGCCGCCGGACAGCACGACGCACGTGCGTCCCGGTCTTGCGATCCGGCCCGCCATCAGCGCCGCCACCCCGACGACGCCCCCGGCCTCCACGACGACCTTGCTCTTTTCCATGGTCTGGACCAGGGCCTCCGTGATCTCCTCTTCGGTGACCGTCACGCTGTCGTCGAGCAGGGCCTTCGCGATCTCGAACGTTAGCTCGCCGGCCCGCCCGACCCGGATTCCTTCCGCGATGGTGGATGGAGCCACGCGGGTCAGCACTCCGTCGGCCAGGGATCGCACCATGGACGGAGCGCCGGCGGCCTGGACGCCGATGACGCGCAGGTCGGGGCGCAGGGCCTTGACGGCCAGGAGGATCCCGGCGAGCAGGCCACCGCCGCCGACAGGGACGACCAGCGTGTCGAGATCCTCGACGTCGGCCAGGATCTCGGTGACCCGCGCGGCGCGGAAGCGGGCGACGGCCTGCTCGGCGTCGAGGACGCGCCTCAGGTAGCCGCGCACGTCCTCGGCGCTGACGCCGTGCTTGGCGAGGTCGCGGAACACCTGGCGCGCGAGCGTGTAGTCGCCGCCGAGCCGCGCGATCGCGCCGAGCGCCATGCCGGCCATGCAGCGCTGCTTGATCACGGCCATGTCGCCCGGCCTGAGCGCGCAGGCCAGGTCGAGGTCGGCGACGGCGGCCAGATGCGCGCGCAGCGCGGCGACGCGGAGCGCGCGCTCGTCCGGCGCCTCCCGGTACGGGCGGCCCTGCGCGTCGACGCCGTCGGCGCCGCCGTTGCGCGCGCGGAGCGCCTCGAGCCGCTCGACGGTGGGCGCGTCGGCGAGCAGGCGGGCGGCCCGGGCGACGGCGTCGTCGGCGCGCTGCAGCTGCGCCTGGTGC
>JAUIEE010000335.1 GCA_030428965.1 bacterium
CGTGAATTAAATAAATTGGTTGGCAAACGTGTTGAAGAGGCACGCGTTGCCGTACGTAATGTGCGTCGCGATGCGCAAAATGATATGCGCGAATTCCAAAAAGAATCAATGATTACGGAAGATGACTTGCATCGTGGACAAGATGATTTGCAGAAATTGACGGACGATTTTATTGGCAAAATTAATGATCTGGGTAAAGCGAAAGAAGCGGAAATAATGGAAGTTTGATCTTCGTATGGGTAAGCAAAAGACAGCATTAGATTTAACAAATTATAAAGTGCCCCATCACATTGCCATCATTATGGATGGAAACGGCCGTTGGGCAAAAAAGCGTGGCTTACCAAGACAAGCTGGTCATCGTGCGGGGTCAGAGAATCTTCGACGCATTATTAATGCTTGTGTTGAGTTTGAAGTTAAGATTTTAACCATCTACGCATTCTCTACAGAAAATTGGGGTCGCCCAGAACGAGAAGTACGGGGCTTGTCGAGGGACGGGCATCCTGCGGTACGGACCGCGGGGGTGGCAGATCGCCCACTACAGCCTGACTCTCCTGGTGCCCAACGAGGTGGCCGGGAAGGTGGTCGAAGTCATCCGCGCGCCCGGGGACTAGCACGCGGCAACCGTCGGGAGCTATGCTCCCTGGACGATGCCCGCGCCCCCTCCCGACGCTCGCTCCTTCCTGGCCGAGATCACGGCCATCGAGCCCTGCGGCGCCGACGCGGTGCTGCTACGAGCGCGGCCGGAGAGGGCCATGGCTCCGATTCGGGCCAGTCGCTTCTTCATGTTGAAGCTCCTGGACGGGACGTCGCCCTTGATTCCGCGACCCTACTCGATCTACCGCCAAAGGAACGGAGAGCTCGAGTTCCTCGTCAAGGTCATGGGGCAGGGCTCACGCGCCCTGGCGGCCGCCCGAAAGGGACAAGAGCTGCGCCTGATCGGTCCCCTGGGCAACGGCTGGCCGACCCTGGACGGGGAGGGCCTGCCCTGGGTCTTCGTGGCCGGCGGGGTCGGTTCGGCCCCCTTCCCCATGGCGATCGAACAGGCTCTGGCCGGCATGGACGGCCGCGCCGCGGTCGACCCCGGGTCGATCTCCCTGCTCTTCGGCGCGGCGAATCGCGAGCTGCTCTACGACCTCGACGTCCTGCGTTCGACGGGCGTGCGCGTGCATGCGGCCACCGACGATGGCTCGGAGGGATGGCACGGCAACGTGATCGAGCTGTTCGAGGCGCTGGTGGCCAAGGGAGAGCTGCCGGAAGAGGTGCGCCTCTTGGCCTGCGGCCCGGACCCGATGCTCGAGGCCTGCTCCGAGCTGGCCGAGCGCCGGGGACTGGAGTGCTGGCTCTCGCTCGAGACCGTGATGGGCTGTGGGGTCGGGATCTGCAACGGTTGCCCGGTGATGACCCGTCCCGAAGGTCCCCTGGGCGCCTGGCCGAACGCCAAGTGTTGCGTCGAGGGTCCCGTCTTCCGGGCCGACGCGATTTGCCTCTAGCCCGGAGGCAGACCCGGTCCGGCCTTCTCGAGCTCCAGGCGCAGTTGCTTCAGGCGTTCCCGTGTCTTGGCGAGGGTGGCCTCGAACGTCTCGGCAGCCCAGCTCTTGGGCGCGGGCAGTTCGAGGGAGGCTTCGAGCAGCCCCACGGCCTCCTGGAGTTGCCCCAGATCGGCCAGGAACAGTCCCAGCTCCGAGTGGGCGACGAAGGAGTCGCCCAGCTGTTCGAGGCCCTGGCGCATCAGCTCCAGGGCTTCGTCGTTGCGACCGCGCTCCCGCAAGAGACGCCCCTTCATGAAGAGCGAATCCCCGTGGCGTGGGTCCAGGGTCAAGGCCGCGTCGAGCCAGGACTCGGCCAGGTCGAGCTGTCCCCGGCGTCGATCGATGTCCGCCAGCTGAAACAGGTCGCTGGGGGACTCGAAGGGCATCTGGGGCAGGATGGCCCGCATGCGTAGCACCAGGCCTTCGTCACGGCACAGGCCGTAGGCGCGGATCAGGATGGGGAGGGCCGCCTCGTCGGAGCCCGACTCGAGCAGGTAGCTGGCGAAGTCGTAGTGGGCTTCGAAGTTGTCGGGCATCAGCTCGACCGCTTTGCGGAAGGCCAGGATCGCCTCCTGGGCAGCCTCGCGCTGGCGCAGGGCCTTGCCCTTCAGGTACCATGCGTAGCCGTAGTTGCCGTTGGAATCGAGCGCCCGGTCGAGCCACTTCAGCGCTTCGCTCGTGTTGCCTTCCTCCAGGCGCAGGGTGGCCAGGATCACGAACGGCTCCGGTCGCTCGTACGGGCTGTCGATCAGCTCGAAGGCCAGCTTCTCGGCGCCGCGCTTGTCGCCCCCCGAGTGACGCGCCTGGGCCAAGAGCAGGCGATCCTCGTAGTGATTCGGGCGCAGTTCGAGGGCCCGTTCGAAGTACTCCTGGGCCAGTCGCCACTCTTCCTTGCGGGCGAACAGTCGCCCCATGTTCTGGTAGGCTTCGGGATACTCGCGGTTGTAGGCCAGGGCCTTCTTCAGGGCCGCTTCCGCTTCCACCGGCTTGCCGGCCAGGGTGTAGCCCACGCCGATGGCGGTGTAGATCTGCTCGAGCTCCACCCGATCGCCGGTGATCTCGAGGCCCGATTCCGCCGCCTGCTCCCGTTCCTCCAGGGCGCGGACGGCTTCCCGCTCGAGCTCCTCCCACACGGCGATGGCCGTGCTGTAGTTGCGGTAGCCGCTGAGCTCGTCCTCGAACAGGTAGCACCACCCCAGCCCGAGGTTCATCTGCAGGAAGTCCCGCGACGTGGCGAAGATCCGGGTCTCTTGTGCCTTCGATGCCTGCAGGAGCTGTTGGCCGGCCAGGTAGGCCTCGAAGGCCTCGGCCAGGTAGCGCGGCTCGTTGCTTTCCCGGTAGCGCTGGAGCAGCACCCTTCCGAGCCCCCACAGGGCGTAGGGGCTCTCGGGAGAGGCCTCGGCCGAGGCGCGGAAAAGGGACTCTTCGTCGTGCCACGTTCCGGTGCGCTCGAAGCTCTCGTAGCCCCAGAAGCCCGCGATCCCCGCGCAGACGGGGAGGGCCAGGTTCCAGCTCAGGGCGCGCTGGAGCAGGACGGGGACCAGGAGGGCGAACCCGAAGGCAGCCAGGTAGAAGAAGCGATCGGAGACGGGAAAGCGTCCGATGGACTCGATCGCGATCCAGGCCGGGGCCACGGAGACCGGGATGAAGGCCAGGGCGGCCAGGAGGACCCGGTCCCGACGACGCAGGGCCCAGAGGACTGCCGCCAGGAGGACGGCGATGGCGCCCAGGGCGCGCAGCACGGCCCCGTCGCCGAGATCCACGTGGGGGCGGAAGGCGCGGAACAGGCTGGCCGTACCCGGCCATGCGAGGAGCTCGATGCCGCCCCCCAGGAACTCGGCCCTCAGGAGCAAGAGGCGCGCGGCGCTGACCTTGAAGTGCGTGCTGACGAGATCGAAACCGGCCCAGGGGCTGGCGAAGATGAAGACGCGCGCCCCGCAGTAGAAGAGGAACACGGCCAGGAAAGGACCCCAGGCCCGGGAGGGGGAGTGCAGCCCCCCCGACCAACCCTCGCCGTCGCCTTCGGTTCGCGGCCGCACCAGGTCCATGAGGAGGATCAGGGGCAGGACGGCGATGGCCGATTCCTTGGCTCCCAGGGCCAGGGCAAAGCTCAGCGCCGCGAGGAGCGGGATGCCGGCGGAACCCCGGCGGCGCCAGCGGAGGTAGGACACCAGGGCACCGAGGGCCAGGGCTCCGTAGAGCGGCTCGTTGATGGCCGTGATCCAGGCCACGCTCTCGACCTGGATCGGATGCAGCCCGAACAGGAGCGCGGTGAGGGCCGCGCACCACAGCCCATTCGTCAGGTGCAGGGCCAGGAAGAAGGCCGCGCTCACGGCCAGGCCGTGCAGCAGCAGGCTGAGGACGTGGAACGGAAGGGGGGCGCCGTTCCCCAGGGACTGTCCCAGGGCGAAGACGGAGGAGGTCAGTGGCCGCCAGTAGCCGACGTCCTCCGAGGCCGTGGAGGAGAAGGCCCAGAACGGGCTCGTGACGAGCTCGACCCAGCGGCCCGGATCCGCGATCAGCGGATTGCGCACGATCATGATCAGGTCGTCGTAGACGAACTGTCCGAACAGGCCGCGGCCGTGCACCCCGAGGACGGCGAGCCAGAGCAGGGGCAGAACGTAGAGCGGAACGTTCTGGGTCCGGACGGCGGCCAGCTGTGGCTTCTCGACGGTTCTCTGGTCCGGCATGGCTCCCGACTAGCGTTTCCCCGGGGACAGGTCACCTAGCCTAGGGCCTGGAGGGGGTCCGACCCAAGGGCTCGCGGGCGGTGCGGGCGGGAGCTAGCCGTCGCCGAGGGTGATTTCGAGGGCGTTGAAGCCGAAGACCTGGAGAGGGTTGAGGCGAATGCCGAAGCCCTGGACGCAGAAGGACTGACCGACGAGGGAGCAGTCGGGGGCGATCTGGATCTTGTGGACGCCGTCGTTCGAAACGTCGTGGGGCAGGACGTAGGGGCTGCGGGCGAGCAGCTCGGTGCCCTGGAGCAGAGCCGGGGTGAGGCCGCCGGGATGACACAGGGCTCCGTTGAGGCTGACGGCGACCAGGCTGCGATCGTCCTGGGGCTTGAGGGCGACGGCGGTCTCCCAGGGCTCGCCGATGTTGGGCGGGCTGACCTGGGTGAAGCAGACGGCGTTGCTCCCGCTGCCGTTGCGCGTGATGGCCGTGCCGTCGGCGCCGACCGGCGGGTCGAAGGGCCAGGCGTTGGAGAGGGTGAAGTGGCCCGTTCCGTTCTGCTTGACGAGGACATCGCCGGGGCCGGCACCCTCGGGAACTCCGACCACGATGGTCGTGCCGCCGCCCGTCGAGGCCACGCCCAGCGCACGGATGCGCGGGTCGGTGCTGGTGCCGGTGACGCCGGCGTTGGTGAACCAAACTTCCCCGCCGGTGTCCGAGAAGTTCATTCCCGTGATCTCGATCACGCCGGTGCAGACCGACTGGATGTCGGTGATGACCGGCTTGTGGTTGAAGGCCGGCCCGTAGATGGCTTGCACCCCGGCGATGTCGTCGGGCATCAGGTTGTCGATGTCGTTGCCCGAGCCCGTCGAGGGCTTCATGACGGCGGGCGAGACGCTGTGCCCCAGGCCGAGGGCGTGGCCGAACTCGTGCGTGGCGACTCCCTGGATGCTGAACTGCCCGCCGGGTGCGTTGCCCGGACCGTCGGACCAGGTGAAGTCGTCGCAGAACTTCATGCGCCAGCCGTTGTTGATCGGCAGCTCGACGAAGGCCAGCACGCCTCCACCGCAGGCTTCGTCCACCCCCACGATGTTGTGGTTGGTCTGGCCCGGCCCTGCGGCGCGCCCTTGGAAGGAGAAGTCGAAGTTGGCTCCCCCTTCCCCGAGCAGGTTGCCGGGGTGACCGCTGCCGTCACCGTGCAGGCGGCTACCCCATTCCACGGCGGCCTTCCAGAGGGCCATGTCCGCTCCCTGCCAGCCCGGGAACATGGGGTCGGGGGTCTGGTTGTCGTTCGACTGGGGATCGCGGAACTGGTTGCGGATGCGGAAGTCACGCTGGGATTCGGCGGAAAGCGATACGCCGTAGGTCGTGAAGCCCTGGACGTTGCCCGTGGGCCAGACGAGCACGGAGGCGAGTCCCAGGGCGCAGGCGGAGACGAGGGGTTGGACTTTCATGGCGGTTAGCCGTCGCCGAGGGTGATTTCGAGGGCGTTGAAGCCGAAGACCTGGAGAGGGTTGAGGCGAATGCCGAAGCCCTGGACGCAGAAGGACTGACCGACGAGGGAGCAGTCGGGGGCGATCTG
>JAUIEE010000336.1 GCA_030428965.1 bacterium
CCGGCGGTCTCGAGCGGAAACCGGAAGTGGACCGCGGTGCCACATCCGGGGCCCGCGGACGTCGCCCAGATGTCCCCACCGTGCCGATCGGCAATGGAGCGACACAGGTAGAGGCCCATGCCTGCCCCGGGGACACCCTCCTTGACCTCCAGTCGTGCGAAGGGTTGGAACAGGGCTGACAGGTCACTCGGCTCGACGCCGATTCCGTTGTCCCGCACGGTGACCTCACACTGACTCTCGCTCACGCTCGAGTCGACCTGGATCAGGGGAGCCTCTTCGCCGGCAAACTTCACGCAGTTCTCGATCAGATTCTGCAACAGGGTGACCATGCCTGCCTTGTCCGCACGCACGCTTGGTAGCTTGCGGCGGTCGATCTTGACCGATGAGGCCTCCAGCAACGGCTCCAGGTTCTGCAAGGCCTCGTCCAGCGCCTGCTCGAGCTCGACGGATACGGGGCGCAACGGCTTGCTGCCTGCGCTGGCGAAGGTGATCAGGCTATCGATCAGGCAACGCATGGACTCGAGCTGGGCCTCCATGCGAGAGACATAGTCCCTGACGGATTGGCTGCAGTCGCCCCCCAGCTCCTCCTCGACGAACCCGAGCAGCGCTCGAACGCGGCGCAGGGGTGCCTTGAGGTCGTGACTGGCCCGGAAAGCAAAGTCGTGCAGCTTCTCGTTCGCCTCCCGCACTCCCTGGCCTATGGCGTGGCGATCGATGGCGCACCGAACGGCGCGTTGAAGAGCAACCGGATTCAGGTCCGCCTTGGACAGGGTGTGCAACACGCCCTTGCGAAGACACTCCGTCTCGATCCGTCCTGGATTGGACCCCGTGAGAACGACGACCGGTAGCCCGGCCGCCAGAGCGACCCCGTTCGACAATCGGTCCAGTCCACGCTCTCCGCTGCAGCCCAGGTCCAGGATCAAGAGATCGAACTCTCCTTGCTGGAGAGCTTCCCTGGCCAGGAGGGTCGAGGCCACACTCGATAGTTCGAACTCCGCTCCTTCGCTTGCCTTTCGGAGCGTCTGCATGAGATCAGCGTCCGCTGGACAGTCTTCCAAGACAAGAATGCGTGTGTTGACCATAGGCTCTCTCGATCCTGACAAAGCCGAAAGAATTGACTCTTGTCTTTCGTGAGGGTGGGGCGCAAGCCCTAAGCCTTAAGTTCAAGGGTTCCCAAGGGAGGGAGAATCCGGGGGGGCCAGGGCACCCGTCATCGGGCCTTTTCTTCCTGGACAACCGGCAAGAGCCTCTGCGTTGGGGTAGGGCCGAGACCGGATGAGCTTCCAAGGCCCTTGCCCGGGCCATAGCGGAGGTCAGGTCCCGGACGCCAACTCACGGAACACTGGAGAGCGAGGCGACTCCATCACATCCGTGGTGCGCATGGTGGGCCCTCGGAGACTCGAACTCCGGACCAATTGATTATGAGTCAACTGCTCTAACCGACTGAGCTAAGGGCCCCTTCTCGCGCTCAGACGGACGCACGGGGCGTCCGTTCGTTCTTGGCACGATACGGCGCGCAGGTCGTGCCCGCAAGCGCAAGGGATCTCGCGTGGAGCTTGCTGCTCCAAGGGCCCCGAGGACCCCGGATACAATCCTTCGGCGACGTCAAAGGAGACGATCCGCGACCGGGGGTAGCCGCCCCGTGCTCGACCTCCAACGACTCGACTCTCGGCCTGACCGTCACCTAGCCGGGCGGCAGGCCCGCAGGGTCGGTCTCCAGGAGCATGTTCGTCTGCAGTCCGAACAGGCAGCTTCGCTGTGCGCCCTGCTTGTGGATCCTGGCGTCCATCTCACAGAAGAACAGGCGCCGGCCAGGCTTGAGCACGCGGCCCCGGGCAACCAGCAACTCACCATCGGCGGGCGCGACCAGGTTGACCTTGAACTCGACCGATAGGATCGAGGCGTGTTCGGGCATCAAGGTCAGTGCTGCGTAGCCACCGGCGCTGTCGGCGATCGTCGTCGTCACCCCGGCGTGGAAGAACCCGTGCTGCTGGCAGAGGTCCTCACGGAAGGGCAGTTCGATCTCGACCAAGCCGGGCTCGACTCGCCCCAGGCGGGCGCCCAGGAGGCTCATGATGCGCTGTCGCTCGAAGCTCGAGCGGACCTTGGCCTCGAAGCCGGAGAAGCGGGGTTCGAACTCAGGCATGGGGGCAGGGTAGCGCACGGGGCCACTGAACCCACACCGAACACCTAACAGCCTTGTCAGGCTCGCGAGGCTCGGCCCCGGCTAGGCTGACTTCAGCTTCGCCTGGGCCCCTGTGGCCGGGGTGGAGTCGGGCCCACTCTCTCGGCTGGATGGAGTGGGCCTTTTTCGTTTCCCGAGACCGAGGCCTGGCGGCGGAGCCAGTGGAAGACCTGATGCTCGATCCCCCCCTGGGCCCCGACGCCAAGGTCCAGAGGCCCCGGAAAGGAGACATGGCCGCCCCTCTCCACCCAGGCAACTTCCGGGCCGCCCTTCGCCGGCAGGAACGGGCGAATCGTGCTGGCAGGAATGACCGGGTCGTAGCTCGAGGCGACGAGCAGGGTGGGTAGAGCCAGACTCTCGAACCTGCGGGCCACGTCGAGCTCTGCATAGTAGTGCTCGGGACTGTCGAAACCGTACCGAGGGACGATGGTCAGCTCGTCCCACTCGTAGATCGTGCGCACGCGCCGAACTCGGTCGGGGCTCGTCGGCACGGCCCGCTTCCTGGCGACGGCCTCGTAGATCGAGATCAGTCCATTCAAGACGTGCCGACGGTAGAGATACGCAGCCGGCGCATCGATGTGCCTCTGGGCGCAGGAGAGATCGAGGGGGGTACACAGGGCCGCAACGGCGCGCACCCGCTCATCGGCAGGCTCGCAGGCGTAGTGCAACGCAACGTAGCCGCCCATCGAGAAGCCAACCAAGAACACATGCTCGAAACGTGCGAGCCGAGGACTGGCCAGGGCCGCGTGGAGATCGGAGGTCAGGGCGACGTTGTAGAAGTCTTCGCCGCGGCGGTCCGCTCCCCGCAGGGCGAGCGCAAGGGACGAGGCTCCCGTGCTCGCGGCAATCGCCGCGGCACGGCGGCAGTACGGACTGGCAGGGCTCCCGCCCAGGCCATGAACGAACAGGAACAGCTCATTGGATCCCGGTCGATCGCGGAGCTCCCCCGTCAGCCTGAGGACCCCCAGCTCGGGATCCTCGAACTCCGTCGCCCACGGCGTAGCCGCAGGCGCACGCACTCCGAAGAGAGCGTGGCGGGCGTAGGGAAGCAGAGTGCGGAGGTGGCTGGTGAGTTGAAGCACGGACGCCTGCGATCCTAGCAGCTCCTCGACGTTCGTGGGGCTCGTTGCCCCAGGCGCACCGCTCTCGGCTAGGATGGCCACCATCGACCCTGCGATCCCGCGCAGGGTCGCCAAACCGAGCCAGAAGGAGGCTTCGTGGACGGCTTGATGATGAATACGCCCCTGACGCTACAGGAGATCCTGGAGCGTGCTCGCAAGGTGTTCGGTGAGCAAGAGATCGTCTCTCGCATCGAAGACGGCAGCCTGCACCGCACCACCTACTCTCAGCTGCACACCCGCGTGCTGAAGCTGATGGGACTCCTGGAGCGGCTGGGCATCGAGCCCGGGGACCGCGTCGGGACCTTTGCCTGGAACAGCTATCGACACCTGGAGCTCTACTTCGCCATTCCATGCCTCGGAGCCGTGTTGCACACGGTCAACGTGCGCCTGCCCGAAGATCAGTTGCGCCACATTCTGACCCACGCCGAGACACGCGTTCTCTTCGTGGACCGTTGCTTCGCGGAGACGCTGGCGCCCTACTTCGCGCGCGGCGAACGCCTGGGCAAGATCGAACAGGTCATCGTCCTGGACGACCACGGAAACGGGGCCAGCCAGGGCATCGAAGGTGCCCTCGACTACGAAACACTGCTGTCCGAAGCGAGCCCCATCCGGGCCATGCCCACGATCCGCGACGAGCAGGCCGCAGGGTTGTGCTACACATCGGGAACGACGGGCTCCCCCAAGGGCGTGCTCTACAGCCATCGAGCTTACTGGATTCACTCGCTCGGCTCGACGGGCGTCGACTCCATGGCCGTCAGTCGCACCGACGCCATGATGCCCGTGGTGCCCATGTTCCACGCCAACGCCTGGGGCTTCCCCTACACCTGCGCCATGGCCGGAGCCAAGCAGGTCTTCCCGGGCCAGCACTTGCTTGGTCGCCCCTTGGCCGAGCTGATCGAGAGCGAGAGAGTCACCCTCGCCGCGGGTGTCCCCACCGTGTGGAACGTTCTACTCCAGCATCTTCGCAAGAACGACCACGACGTCTCCTCCCTGCGCAACATGATCGTGGGAGGGTCCGCAGCGCCCGTTTCCCTCATCCGGGCCTACAAGGAAGAGCTCGGGATCACCATCACCCACGCCTGGGGCATGACCGAGACGACGCCGGTGGGTTGCTGCTCCCGTCTCAAGAGCACGAGCCTGGCCCTCGACGAGGACGACCAGATCGAGCTGCGCGGCAAGCAGGGCATCCCCGTCCCCGGGATCGACGTGAAGATCGAAGGGGACGACGGAAGCGACCTCGCCTGGGACGGTGAGCAGGTCGGAGAGCTGTGCGTGCGCGGCCCCTGGGTCGCGCGTTCGTACTACGAAGACGAAGAGCGCCAATCCGTCTTCGCCGCCGACGGTTGGTTCCACACGGGAGACGTGGCCACCATCGATGTGAACGGCTACATCCACATCACAGACCGCAAGAAGGACCTGATCAAGAGCCGCGGCGAATGGATCTCGAGCGTGGACATGGAGAATGTCGCCATGGCCCATCCGGGCGTGCTCGAGGCCGCGGTCACGGGTCGTCCCGACGCATTGAGGGACGAGGTGCCCGTGCTCTGGGTCGTCGCTTCTCCGGAGGTGCCGGCGCCCGCCCCGGCGGATCTCGTCGCCCACCTGGGCCAGCGCTTCGCCCAGTGGCAGCTCCCGCGCCTCGAGGACATACGCTTCATCGAGGCCATCCCCAAGACGAGCGTGGGGAAGTTCGACAAGAAGGCCCTTCGGCGACGTATGTCCGAGGGCGATTGAGCCCCGTCAGATGTCGGGGTGCGGACTCGACGTGACGGCGAAGGTTCCCGAACCGGTCGCAACCAAGAGGCCCGACTCGTTTCTCACCTCCATTTCGGTGGAGGTGATGCGCTTGCCCGACCGAACGATGCGCCCCGTCGCCCGCAGGTCCTGGCGTCCGGCAGGCTCGTGCAGGCGCACCGAGAACTCGACCGACACGATCCAGGTCGGGTAACCGGCTGCCGCCGTGAACCAGCCGGCATTGTCCAGCAAGGTCGCGATGGCGCCGCCGTGAACATCTTCGAGGAAGTGGTCGAAGCGCCCGTCGTAGGGAAGCGTGAAGACGGCTCGGGCCTGTTCGTCGTACTGAAGCTCGAGTCCGAAGCTCTTCGAGATGGTCGAGCTGTAGAACAAACGCACAAGACGTTCGAGATGAGCCCCATCGGGCTGGAAGTCGGAGCTCATGTCAAACGGTGGGGTGGGTCGTGGCGCGCGAAACGGACTCGCGGGTTCCCGGACGTCGCAGTCCTGGAGCAGGAGCCGGTTCGCCATACCCGGGAGCCTGGTCCCGTGCGAAGCGCTCGTATCCCCCCTGGGGATCGCGCACGCCGCTGACGAGGTGAGCCGCCTGGTAGTAGCCGTAAGGCAAGACGTGGGCCCCCGCTTCTACGAGGCGTCCCTTGATGCGCTCGTGGAAGGCCGGGAGCTCGCTCCAGTGTACGTGGGGGTTGTCGTGGTGC
>JAUIEE010000337.1 GCA_030428965.1 bacterium
CCAGGGTCATCTTGAGCTCGGGATCGCCGCCGGTGACGTTGACGGTGTAGATGAAGCTCTCGGCCTGGTGGTCGAGGGTCTCCTCGGTGAAGTTGGCCGTCCGCATGAAGTCGATGGCCTCCTGGGCTCGCACCGATCCGTAGCCGTACTGGTAGTCCGGCCCGACGTTGCCGCCGTCGCTCGCGCTGTGGGCCAGGAAGACCTTCAGGGTCGAGTTGCGCGGGTCGGGGCCACCGAACTGCGCCCGGTAGTCCTGGAGGATCAGCGCGCTGATTCCACACACGGTCGGAGAGGCCATGGACGTACCGCACAGGGTGCTGGTGGCCGTGGTGCTGGCCGATCCCGACGACGTGACACCGCCGTCTCCGTTGGACTGGCACCCCGGAGCGCTGACGTCGGGCTTGATGCGACCGTCGTCGGTGGGGCCCCAGCTCGAGAACGAGGTCATGGTGTCGTTGTTCGAGTTCAAGGCCCCCACGGTGATGTGGTTCTTGGCCGTCGCAGGGGGCGCCGTGCTGTAGTAGTCCCCGAAGCCTTCGACGTCGCAACGGCTGCCGCCGCGCTCGTTGCCATTGGCCCAGATGACGCGGAAGGGAGCGCCCAGGGAGCCGCGCACGATGGCATCGATCAGGCTGGCCGTGGTTCCGTAGTCGCCCTGGAAGTTGCACTGGAAGCCGTTGGGCTCGGTGTTCGTTCCGATCGAGTTGTTCGAGATGTCCGCACCGAAGGTATTGATGGCCTCGTCGTAGTCGGACTCGATGTCGCCCGGGTTCGTGTAGAGGAAGATGCTCGTTCCGTCGAACTGGAAGCCGTAGGCCTCGATCGTCACCCCGGGGGCCATCCCGGCATGGGTGCCACCTGTGGCGCTCCCGTCACTCCCCACCGTACCGGCGACGTGGGTGGCGTGGTTCGACACGCCCGAGGAGTCGCGGGACGTGGCGCGGGTGCCGAAGTCCACATGGGTGTCCAGGATGTGGCCGCCGTCGTAGATGAGGGCCGTCACGCCGCTGCCGTCCAGGTTGTAGGGCGCCGCCTGCACGATGTCGGCCTGGGTGATGGCGCGGTTGCTGTCGTTGTAGACCGCATCGTCCATGCGCGGCAAGGGCGGCTCGACCCACATCACTTCATCCGCCGCCACCAGGTTGCGCAGCTGGGACTTGGGCAGCTCGAGCACCAGACCGTTGATGCTCTCCAGCTCGTCTTGGACCCATCCACCCAGCCCGATGGCCAGGTCGCGACCGTCCTCCAGGAGAACGTCGTCGTGCAGGAGCACGTAGACGGCGATGCGGGGGTCTTCGCCGTCCTCGACGATGGACCACTGGGGAATGCGCTGGGCGAGGAGGTCGGGGTGCTGTTTCCAGCGCGGCAGGATGGCTCCCACGGCGCGGAGCGACGAGACCTCGGCGGCTGCCCTGCTGTTCAAGGCCCCTGCCTCGACGCGGGCGAAGAAGGCATGGTCTCCGAGGTAGCGCAAGGGCTCGATACCCGCCGCTTCGAGTCTCGCGCGCGTGGCTCCGTCCATGGGCTGGTCCAGCTGCAGCACGATGTGCGAAGAGACCGCGCGTCGGGCGATGCGCTCGAGGGAACGTCCGAGCGGTGCCACGTCCGTCGGGTTTCCGAGGGACTCGGGACCGCTCTTCCAGCGAATGGTCTCTTGGGCCTGAACGGCGGAGCATGTAAACAGAACGCTAAGGCCTAGGGCCAGTCGTGCAGAGACACGAACAGAACTCGAGAACATCCGGTCCTCCGGGGGCTCATGGGGGGAGATCGAGGGGGAGATTGAGGCGCAAGGCAGAGCCGCGCGGCCTGCCCGTACCTTACTCAGGCGTTAAGGATTCCGAAACCGAGCCCGTTCCACCCGATCTCCCACTCCCAGCGATCTCGATCCGGTCGGTACCCGCCCGATCCGCTCTCCTCGACCGCGGTTCCCAGGCCCGCGTCGCCGCCAATCCCCCTGCTCCGGCGCTCGAAGTCTTCCCAAAAATGCCCGCTGGGGCCGCTCCTGGGCCTTGGGGGGCAGGGTTCCACCGGTAGGCCGTGGGGGCCTCCTGCGACCCGGGTTAACATCTTTCCCCACCTGTGACCACGCAACCCATGGAACCCCGCGAGATCACGCTGCGCGTCGATTCTCCCCAGCCCAGCGAGAGCATCCTGGCCGGCCTGGCCCCCGACTTTCAGGTGGGTCAGCACGAGATCGCCGGGGAGCGCACCTCGCACTACTGGGACACCTTCGATTGGAGGCTGCGACGTCACAGCTTGGAGCTCGTCGTTCAGGGGGGCGCGGCCGTTCTGAGCGGATCGAACGGGGAACCCATGGCCGAGGGGCGGGCCCAGGACGTGCAGCCCTTCCTGCACACCTTCCCCGAGGGCGAGCTGAAAGAGCAGCTCCTTCCCCTGATTCCGCCGCGTCGCCTGATGCCCTTCGCCCAGATCCTCGAAGGACGCGAGAGCTGGAGGGTGCTCGACCGCCGCCGCAAGACGGTCGCGAGGCTTCAGATCGAGCGTCGCGTGCTGACCCGCGCCCAGCCCGGGGGAGCTCGGCACGACCACACCCTCGTGCGCTTGACACCGCTGCGGGGCTATGGCGAGGAGGTCTCGAAGATCGAGCGCACCTTGGCACGCAACGCCGCGCTGGAAGCGACCGCCTTCCACCCGCTCTCCTGGGCCCTCTCCCAGCTCCAGATCGAAGCGTGCGATCCGTCGGAGCTACGACTCCTTCTGGACCCCACGGTCCAGGCCGGCGCAGGCCTGCGCCAGATCTTCAAGGCTCTGCTCGACGTCATGGAAGCCAACGAGGCCGGCACGAAGGCCGACCTCGACCCCGAGCATCTGCATGACTTCCGAGTGGCCCTGCGCCGCACCCGCTCGCTTCTCTCCCAGGTCAAGGGAGTCCTCGCCAAGGACGACTCCAAGCGCTTCCGCACGGAATTCTCCTGGCTGGGCGACCGCACGGGAACCGTGCGTGACCTGGACGTCTTTCTGCTGTTCCTGCAGAACGAGGCCGGACGCGGGGTGCGCGCCGCTTCCTTCGGCGACCTTCAGCGCCGCCTCGCACGGGAGAAGAAGCGCGCCCAGGCTGCCCTGGCCGAAGAGCTGGACTCCGCTCGCTACCGCGAGCTCAAGGGCGACTGGCGGGCTCTCCTGGAGTCTCCGCCCGAGAAGAGCTCCGGCCCCAGAGCCAGCCAGCCCCTGCGCGAGGTCCTGGCCCGGCGCATTCACAAGCTGCACAAGAAGATCCTGAAGCGCGGAGCCAAGGCGGGCCCCAAGAGCCCCGCCAAGGAACTGCATGCCCTGAGGCTCCTGGGGAAGAAGCTTCGCTACCTGCTCGATGGATCCCCGGGCCTCTTTCCCGAAGAGGCCCGCCTGAGAGCGATCAAGAGCCTCAAGCGCATTCAGAATCACCTGGGGGACTTCAACGATTGCGAGGTGCAGCGCGCCTGGATCGAACGGCTCGCGGGACGTGGACACGATCCCGAGGCCCTCCTCAGCCTGGGCGCCATTCTCGAGCGCCTCAGAACCGGCGCCGAGGAGTCGCGGGCTGCCTTCTTCAAGAGCTTCGAGCGATTCGCCCACAGCGCCGAGGACTTCCGAGTCCTGACCCGAGGCGACAAGCGATGAACGTTCTGGCGCTGTTCAACATCAAGGGTGGGGTCGGCAAGACCAGCACCGCGGTCAACCTGGCCTTCCTTGCCGCCCAGGATGGCCTGCGCACCCTCCTGTGGGACCTCGATCCCCAGGGGGCCTCGACCTACACCTATCGCATCCGCGCGCGCATCCGCTCGCGGGAAGGGGATTTTCTGCACGACGTCGACGGACTCGAGGCCTCCATCAAGGCCAGCGACTACGAGGGGCTCGACCTCTTGCCCGCCGACCGGGTGTACCGGCAGCTCGACCGCATCTTGGATGGCACCGCCGACCCCGAGCGCACCTTCGCCAAGATCCTGCGCCGCTTCGAAAAACACTACGACCTGGTCTTGTTCGACTGCGCGCCCAACCTGTCGCTGACCGCGGAGTGCCTGTTCGCCTGCTCCGACGCCCTGGTGGTCCCCACCGTGCCCACGGTGCTGTCCCTGCGAACCCTGGCCCAGCTGATGAAGCACACCAAGGGTCTTCGCAAGCGTGGGCTGGAGGTCTACCCGTTCTTCTCCATGGTCGACGCGCGCAAGTCCCTGCACCGCAACATCGTCGCCTATGCCGCCCAGGAAAGACTGGGCTTCCTGGAGACCTCGGTCCCCTATGCCAGCGCCGTCGAACAGATGACCGTGCGTCGCAGCCCGTTGGTCCAGTTCCTGCCTGCCTCCCCGGCCGCCAAGGCCTTCGGCCAGCTCTGGACGGAGATCCGTGAGCGTCTGCAAGGCCGCGCAACACGAGGCCCCAAGCGCTCGCGCATTCGCACCCTCCTGGCCGAGGTCGAAGGCAAGGGCAGCGTCCCCCTATCTCCCACCAACGGACACATGGTCGAAGAGCTCGAGTTCAAGCTGCTCGTCAGGAACGAGGCCGACTTCGAAGCCCTGGCGCGGACCCTCCGCGGAGAGCAGGGCGCCTCGCTTCCCGCACCCGACCGGCAGGTCAACCACTTCTTCGACAGCCAGAAACGCGGGCTCTCGGGTGCGGGCTACGCCCTGCGACTGCGCGAGGAAGCCAGTGGCGCCAAGCTCACCCTCAAGGGCCCCGCCCTGAGGTCCGAGAACGGACTCACCTCGCGACCGGAATGCGAGATCGCCGTGTCCCCATCTCAGGCCGAGGCCATCCTGGGTGGCGCAATCTCTCCCCTCGACGTTCTGGAACGCTCCCGGCCCGACGATCCGTCCGTGCACGTGGCCCGTCGAGCGGTGGGCCAGGAGCCCCTGCGCCTGCTGGGACACTTCGTGAACGAACGCCGCAAGCTCGGCCCGTGTCCGCTCGACAACGGATCCCAGGTCACCTTCGAGCTGGACCGAACCAGCTTCCCCGGCGAGCTGATCGAGTACGAGGTCGAACTGGAGGTCGAGAGTCAGGACGTCGGGCAGGCTCGGCGGCACCTCGAGAGCTTGTTTCAGCGCGCCGGCCTGCCCTGGGTCCCCGCCACGAGCAAGGCGGGGCGCTTCTTCGAGCGGCTGCAGCTAGCGCGGCCCGACGCCTAGGACCGTCCGAGCGGACTCCCGCGCCTGTTCCGGCGACGGGCTCTCGGGGTCGGCAGGATCCCACCCCCGATCCAGCTCGTCGCGGTCCCAGAAGCCGTCTCGGTCGCGATCGAGGCCGATGCGCTGCTGGGTCCCCCAGGGTACGACCGTGAGGGTCAGTTCCCGGCCGGGAGCCGCCGCGCTGCGCAGCTCGGCCCAACGGTAGCGTTCGGTCTCGCGATCCGATCGGAAACGACCCGCTCCATCGTAGGCGAAGCCGCGGCTCTCTCCCCCCACGGTGCCGCGCGCGACCAGGCCGATGCGGAAGACGTCCGCCTGCCGGAAGATCTCGGCCAGGAAAGATGCCTCCTCGGGGGTCGGTTCGCCCGTCAGGGTCAGCTGACGTCCCACCGCGGCGTGGGTGTCCTGGCTGGCGGTTCCCGGAGGCCGGATGAGATCTCGGTCCGAGCCATCCGGCAGGTCCGAGCCGGAGAAGGACAGCATCAGGGCTACCAGGTCGGCGACGTCGTTCACCGTGCGCAGCTCGAAAGCAGGCTCGGAGACGAAGCGTGCCAGCGAGTCCACGCTGCCATCGTGCAGGAAGCCGAAGCCGGCCAGATTCGCGCCCTGCGTCGCGTCGAAGCCGACCTT
>JAUIEE010000338.1 GCA_030428965.1 bacterium
CTACCGGATGACGGGCGAGGCTGGCCTCGACCTCCGGACCCAGGTCGGACCACGGCCCGACCAGGGGCTCGCGCTCCTCTTCGACCCGGCACACGAGGTAGTGATCGGAAACCGCCAGGGGCCCCCCCAGCTCCCCGACCGGCGTGTCGAAGGCCATGCGGGCCAGGGGAGCCAGGTCCTGCCGCACCAGGTAGGGCACCAGCCCCCCCTGGCGCGCCGTCTCGTCCACGCTCCGCTCCCGGGCGAGCTGCGCCAGGTCGGCCCCGCCCTGCACGAGCTCGATCAGCTCCCGGGCCTGGGCCTCGCTGGGCAGCACGGCGATCCGCAGGGCGCGGCTCTCCTGGGTCAGGCTCCAGGCGCGAACGACGCGCTCGGCGACCATCTGGCGGCCCAGGGCGGAACGCATGCTGCGGTAGTAGGCCTCGGGGCTCTGCCCGAACTCGGCTCCGATGTAGGCCTCGACCGAGGTGCTCTCGCCCGAAGCGAGCACGTCGGCCTCGAAGGCCCGTTTCTCCTCGCGAAAGCGGGCCTCGATCCGTTCGGGGGAGAGCTCGAGCTCCAGCCGGCCGGCCTCGGCGTAGGCCAGGCGAGTCGCCACGAGCTGGTCCACCAGGAGCCAGAAGTCCCGGCCGGCGACGCGCTGCCACTCGAGCAGGAGATCGCGCTCGGAGATCGGCTGTCCGGCCACCCAGCCCAGGACCTCCCCGGGCGCCGGAGGCCCGTCGGGGGTCTCGCTCGCGACCGCGTCGCCCTGCGCCAGGAGGCGGGGGGCCGGACGGGGCGGACGCTGGGAGCCGGATTCGCCGGCGCCCGAAGACGCGCAGCCACACAAGAGAACGGCCAGGGAGAGGAGCGAGGTGCGCATGTCAGCGGTAGCGTACCCGGCGCACGATCTTGACCGTGTGGCACGTCGCGCAGGGCACCAGATCGCGCCCCCCTTCCTGCCCGCCGACCATCGCAGCTCCGCTGAAGATCACGTCCTTGCCCCCGGTCCCGCCGCAATCGCGGCAGGGCGCGAAGCGGATGCGCTCGATCCGGAACAGCCCCGAGTTCTCGACGAAGTAGGCCAGGATCCAGGAGGAGCGGGCCCCCGAGTTCAGGCTCTCCCAGAAGGTCTCCGGATCCTCGCCCAGCGCGCCACCGCCGCTCTTCGCCTGGCGTGCGAGGGTCTGGTTCTCGTAGTAGCGCCGGAGCCGAGCCTCGAGCTCCCGGCGCGCCTCGGCCTGGGAGCCTTCCGCGACCTCTTCCTCTTCTTCCTCCTCCTCGAGCCTCGCCTGGGCCTTGTCCTTGCCCAGGAGCCAGGTGGCCAGTCCATAGGACGCCTGGCGGTAGCGACCGCCCGTGCGCTCGTCCCACAGACGACGCACCGTCGGGAGCTCGATGTCGGGCGCGATCGGAAGCAGGTCCTTGTGGACCCCCTCGAGCAGGTCCTCGGCCATCTTCTCGTCCAGGTAGTCGAGCACCCCTTCGTAGCTGTCGATCTCCCGCGCCGCCTGGCGCGCCAGCTTGGTGGCCCAGGAGTGCGAGCGACGCACGACCTGCTCGCGCAGCTCCCGCTCCTGGTAGCGCCGCACGCGGTCGCGCATGCGGATCCAGTCGTCCATGAGCGGACTCTGGGGGTAAAGGTTGGGGAAGGTGGCCACCAGCTCGAGCGCCCGGTCGTAGCGCTTGCGCGCGCGCCACAGGTCGATCTGGGCCAGGTGGTCGACCTGCTCCTGGAGCGAGGCCTTAAGCTCGGCGCGGGCGATCGAAGCGCTGACCACGTCGGGCTCGAAGGCCGGGTCCGCTTCGGCGGTGAAGCGGTAGTGGCGCGCGGCGTTGGCGAAGTCGAACAGGCTCTCGCAGTAGCGGGCCAGCTCGAAGTTCGCCTGGGCGCCGAGCGTGCCTTCCTCCTGCAGGGCCCCCTGCAGCTCGAAGACCTTCTGCTGGTAGAGCTCCTCGCGCGTGAAGATCTCGAGGGCCGGCACCTGCACGATCGTCGCCGCGCCGCTGATGAGGCGCTTGGCCACGGGCACGGTGCTGTCGGCGCGCTTGACGTAGACGTGCTCGTCACTGCGACGGACGATCAAGCCGACGATCTCGCTGCCGTCGGTCAAGGTCAACCGGTCGGCCTGGGTCATCACCTCCTCGGCCACAGTGTCCACGTAGCCGAAGCGCGTCTTCAGGGTCTTCTCCTCGGCCGGATCGAGCATGGACCACGGCAGGCGCACGGTGCCGTCGGTCTCGAGGCGGTGCACCTGGATCGAGTCCGGTTCGTGCTCGACGATCGAGCCCCACAGGATGCGTCCGTCGCGCAGGCGCACGAGCTCGACGTCTCCGGCCGCTTCCTGGGCCAGGGGCAGGGCGGACAGGAGGAACAGGATCACAGGCTGAAGCTTCTTGAGACTCATGATTCGGATTCGCCGTCGTCTTCGGGGCCGGAGCCGGGCAAGACTTCCTGGGGCTCGATGCCCTCCACGAAACGCAACCGCAGCCGCTGGCCAAAGGGGACCTGGCGCAGCATCAGGGTCGAGAACTTGCGCGACTTCTTGGCCCCCGCGCTGGACCAGGAGATCTCCACGTCGACGCGGTACTCCCGCGGAAGGCCCTCGACCCGGGGCAACTCGGGGTTGGGCACCGCCCGGGCCGAGTAGACCAGCCCCGGATGACCGGGCACCTCGCGCCGTTCGATCGGGACGGGCTCCCCCGCCGCTTCCTCGCCGTCCACGAGGACCAGGGGAAAGAGGTTCTCCTCGAGGTCGGCCACGATGGCCTCGATCGAGTTGGCCGCGCCGGCGCGCAGGGAGGCCGTGCGCGAGAGGGCCGCCCCGAAGGAGAGCAGCCCCAGGATGGTCGTCATCCCGATCAGGAGGATGAACATGGCCAGCACGACCTCGACGATCGTGAAGCCGGCTCGGGGTGTGGGCTTCAAAGGTTCCAGTCCTCCCGGTAGAGGGCGACGGGGATCTCGCGCAGGATACGCCAACCGTGGTGCAGGAGGACGCCTCCCTCGTGGCTCGCCGGGCGACTCCCGCGCCGTCCGCGCACGACCGTGGCGTTCGCGCCGCCCTTGCTCACGAGCTCCATCCACTCCTCGTCCACCAGGATCATCGTGCCCACTTCGGGGAGGCGCAGTCCGTCCTGCACGCGGAAACTGGTCTGGGTCGCGTCGATGGGTCCGGCGAGCCGCGTGCGACGCTTGCGCTCGCCCGGCCGTTCGAACTCGATCTCGACCCGCACGCGCCGGGGCAGGATCGGAAGCTCCCTAGCAGCCGGCATCCCGCTGCCCGGCGTGTTCCAGGAGCTCTTGGACAGGTCCGCACGCCCCAGGCCCCAGGCGTCCCAGCTCGTGGCGCAGTCCGCCAGCCGGTCGCCAACATTCCAGCCGTCCTGCAACACCGTGGTCTGCTGGGCGTAGAGCACGGAGAACCACAGCACCCCGCCGATGACCTGGTGCAGGCTGCCGGGGGGCGCCTGCTCGGACGCGCTGAAGAAGCGCTCGTCGAAGAAGGAGAGCCCTTCGCCCTGGCCCAGGAGACGCTCCCCGCGCCGCAGGCTTCCGACCGAACGATCCTCGGGTTCGGTGCCGCCCTCCGGTTCGATCGTCCAGCACACCTCGATCAGGCCCAGGGCCCGGGGGTCGATGCCCTGTCCGGGCACGAGCCGCGCCAGGTCGGCGGCGGTGGCCTGACGCACGAGGCGCAGGCGCGGCCAGTGCATGCCGCGCACGCCGTCCCTGTCCGTGTCGAACTGCACCCACTCGCCGAGCAGGTCGCTGCGCGGACCCGCGTCGATCGCGTTCCAGTCGCGGGCCATGAGATCCAGCACCGACGAGCCCATCTCGTTGAGGTCGCGCCCGGCCTCCGTGCGGCCCCAGATGTTCAGCGACGTGTCGAGCAGGCGCACGAGGGCCACCGCCAGGATCGAGAGCAGACCCAGGGCGAGCAACAGCTCGATCATGGTGAAGCCGCGGCTGGGACGCCTCATCGATCCACCCGGCGCAGGGTGAGTCCGGGACTCACGTAGTTCACCCCGAAGAAGCGCAGCCGCGCGGTGCGCTTCCAGGAGTGGGACAGCCCGAGCACCGGGTCGAAGGAGTCGGGCGCGTGCTCGAAGAAGATGCGCCAGTCGATCCGGTCCGCCTGGCGCGAGATGGCGTTGCCCTCGCCCCCCTGCACGCCGTCGTAGTGGAGTTCCATGTCGTCGGAGTCCTCGGGATGGGTGTCCCAGGGGAGGTCGGGATCGGTGCGCTGCAGGACGCCCACCCGCGGCCCTCCGGCCGGATCTTCCTCCACGTCCCAGAAGGCGCCGCCCCAGTAGGCGTTGGGTCGATCGAGCGAGAGCCCGAAGTAGTGCAGCTCCGGGGCGTCCGTGGCCGGGTTCCATCCGTCCCAGTAGCGGCACGGGAAGACGATCACCGGCGTGCCCGCCGGGTGGGCCGCGGCGATGGTGCCGAAGCGTCCGCGGAAGATGCCGCCCGCTTCGCCGTCCATGGCCCCCGGTTCGCTGGAAGCGCGCGGCATGATGAGCGTGTTGCCCTCGCGCCAGGTGTAGTGCAGGAGCTCGTCGCCGATGCGCAGGGTGCCCTCTTGCGGGAAGTCGGAGGCGTCGGCCACGGAGATCGAGTAGGCGTCCGCCCCCAGGGCGCCGACCAGGATGGAAACGCGCCAGCCCTCCAGCAGGAAGACCGACTCCCCGACCTGGTGGGGCTGCTCCTCGCTGCCCATCAGGGCTCTCCCCCCGGGAGCCAAACCGAAGGTGCCCGAGCCCGCGTCCACGCTGTCGTAGCAGAGAATCTCGTCGCCGATGCGCAAGAGCCCCGCGTCCTGGGGGTAGCGCAGCATCACGCCGCCCGCGCCGGGGACGTCGCCGAAGGGGATGCGCAGGGTGTCCGCGTGGGCCTGGAAGCCGGTGGCCCCCGGCCCGAAGTCCGTCTCGACCAGGAGCGCGGCCCCCAACGAGTGCTGGCCCAACCGGGTGGAGAGCACTTCGGTGCGCCCGAAGGCCGCCTCGTCCAGGAGGGCCGCGGGCACGTTGCCGCTACCCTGGAAGGAGCCGCCCAGGGCGACGTTGGCCGCTTCGCGCGGCAGCTCGCCCGAGGGGAACTTCACCATGCGCGCGACCTCGCGCGTGTCGCCGGTGAGGATCACCGGAGAAGGTCCGCTGCCTGTGCCCCCGGCAACGGCCCCACCCGGCACGGCGGTCAGGGCGACGTAGGTCGTGAAGTCGTGAACACCCTGCTCCGCGAGGAACTGGGGAGAGCCATTCGGGATGGGCGTGTTGAAGTCGGGGCCCTGGGAGGTCCACGCGGAGTAGGTGTAGTCCCCCGGGCGATAGGCGCGGTGCACCTCCACGGGGAATCCCGGAAGGGCCGGGTCGTCAAAAGAAAGCGTGATGCGGTCGAAGCGCCCGGGACGTCCCACCCGGCGGGCCGTGTTGGCGTACTCCTCGTCGAGCACGCGAAAGACCGGAAGGATCGTCACGTCGTCCTGGACCAGGTGCGGGTGCGAGCCGGTTCCGAAGACGCCCCGGAACTGGAACTGGGTACGCGTGGCTTCCGTGACGAGCAGGCCCCCATCCTCGGCGGTCCCCATGTGCGGATACCAGAGGGGTCCCGCGACGGGAGGCTCGATGCGGTCCGAAGAAGACTGCGGCGCGGTCGAGGAAAGCGCCGCCCGGGAACGCAAGACGGTGCGGTCCACAGGTTGACCTCCGCCCCCCTGGTCCCCCGGCGTATTGGGATCCTCCTCTTCTTCTTCGTCG
>JAUIEE010000339.1 GCA_030428965.1 bacterium
GAAGAGCTGGTCCTGGTCAGCCTGAGGGCCATCACCGGCGAGAAGCAGGCGACCCAGTCCCTCAACGCCCTCGAAGACCGCCACAAGAAGCTCGAGGAGCAGAACCGCGAGCTGGAGAACCGGGCCCTGACCGACCGGCTCACGGGTCTTCCCAACCGGGCCGCCTTCGACGACTTCCTCTCGCGACAGGTGCACTCACGCATCCGCGGCGAGGTCCCGCGTGCCCTCGGGATCATCCTGGCGGACGTCGACCACTTCAAGAAGTTCAACGACACCCATGGGCACCAGGCCGGTGACGAGGTGCTCAAGCGCGTGGGGGCCGTGCTCAAGCGCACCACCCGTGGTGGTGACCTGGCGGCCCGTTACGGCGGCGAGGAGTTCATCATCGTTCTGCCCCACACCACTCCCTTCGGAATCAAGCAGGCCGCCGAGCGGCTGCGCAAGGCGGTGGAGGAGGAGAGCATCGAGTTCGAGGGTCAAACCCTGTCGGTGACGGCCAGCTTCGGTGCGGCCTGCGTCGCCAGCCTGGACAGCGAGACCGACGGGAAGATCCTGACCAAGCTCGCCGACCAGAGCCTCTACCGCGCCAAGGAGCGCGGGCGCAACCGTTGCGAGGTCGTGAGCAAGGGCCGCCTGCGCTAGGTCCGGGCTAGACCAGGTCCGGCTCCCGCTCGGACCTCTGGCCGTAGACCCGAACCAGGCCGGGATCGGTCCGGACCAGCCGATGGGCTGCGAGCAACAGCTCCAGCTCTCGCTCGGGGTCCTCGGTCGGCTCACCGCTGGAGCCCGCCTGCCGTAGGCCGTCGAGCTCGCCCATTCCCCGTCGTCGCAGATCCTCTTCCGCGATGGCGAAGCCGTCCCCCTCTTCGGCCAGGAGCTCCAGTCGATCGGTGTCGGTTCCCCCATCGATCAGGATGCACCATCCCGGACGGGAGCCACGCCCCACGCGGCCCCGCAGCTGGTGGAGCTGGGCCAGGCCGAAACGCTCGGCGCCCTCGACGACGAGCACGGTCGCCGCCGGAACGTCCACGCCGACTTCGATGATCGTCGTGCTGACGCACAGCTTCGAGCGGCCCCGCCGGAAACGCTCCAGGGCCTTGGCCCGCTCCTCGTGCTCCTGAGCTCCGTGGCCCAACTCCACCCCGTGATCCTTGAGGCGCCCATCGCGTCGGAACTCGCGGTGCACTCCTTGGGCGTGGGGCAGGACGACCTCCTCTTCCCCGTCCTTGTCCCCCTCGCTGATCCGCGGGCACACCCAGAAGACCTGTTCGCCCGCCGCCATGCGCTCCGCGAGGAAGGCGACGATCTTCTCCCGGTCCTCCTCCCGTCGAACGAACGTGCGCACACCGGCACGCTGCGGAGGCCCCTCCCCCAAACGACTCACCTCGAGGTCTCCGTAGAGGGTGAGCGCCAGGGTCCGGGGGATGGGAGTCGCCGTCATCAGGAGCACGTGGACGTCGTGCCCCTTGTCCAGGAGCGCCCGCTTGTGGGCCACCCCAAAGCGCTGCTGCTCGTCGATGACGGCCAGGTCCAGGCGCTGGAAGCGAACGTCCCGCGAGAAGAGCGAGTGGGTACCGAAGGCGATTCCCGCGCGGCCCTTGCGCAGGTCACCGAGGGCGCGCTTGCGCTCCGGCCCGGATCGACCCGAGGTCAGGAGCACCGAGGGAACCGCCAGGTCCTCGAGCAGGGACCGGAACCCGAGGTAGTGCTGCTCGGCCAACAGCTCGGTGGGCGCCATGAAGGCCGCCTGGCCTCCGGCCTGCACGACCGCGTAGGCGGCGCACAACCCGACCAGGGTCTTGCCACAACCCACGTCTCCCTGCAGCAAGCGGCGCATGGGACGCGTTCGGTGCAGATCGGAGGCCAGCTCGGCCAGCACCTGTCGCTGCCCCTCGGTCGGCTCGAAGGGCATCCGTTCCAGGAGCCCCTCCCAGGCGCGGGGCGGGAAGGCGACCGCCCGGGCGCGGCCCCGGCCCTGGCCGCGGGAGCGGGCCAGCCGCGCCTGGAGCCCGAGCAGTGGCTCCAGCAGGCATCGATCCCGGGCACGCTGAAAGCCCGGGATGTCGCCGGGAGCGTGCAGCTCACGAACCGCCTGCGGCAAGGGAGGCACTCCGAGCTCCGTCAGCTGCTCGCGACTCAAGCGCTCGGGCAGAAGGTCCGCCAGCTCCAGGACCTCCGCCAGGAGCTTCGCCACCAGGGTCTCTCCGATGCCGGCCACCCGGGGATAGATGCAGGTGAGCGAACCCGGGACAGGCAGCGGATCGGAGGGTCCCGCGACCTTCGAAGCCGCCAGGGAGAGACCTCCCCGACCGGCCACCACCCTCCCCAGGAGCTCCACGGCCTGTCCCTCGGCACGCAGTTCCTTGAGACGGTCGAACATCCAGGGTTGATTGAAGAAGAAACACGGCAGTTGGCCCGTGCCGTCGTCCAGGAGGGTGCGTACGACGGTACGCCTGCGACCGGGACGATAGAGGCTGGGGGCTCCCAGCACGCCGCGCACACGCACCTCGCAACCGACCGCGGCGGCGATCTCCTCGACCGTCTTGCGCCCCCCCCACTGCTTGAGGCGCTTGGGGGGCAAGAGCAACAGATCCCTCAGGCTGCGCACCCCGAGCTTCGCGAACAGGGCCGCACGCGCCGGACCGACGCCCCGCAGGGAGCTGATCGAGGCCTCGAGATCGAGGGGAGCTTCCCGTTCGCCTACCACTGACGGAAGAACTTCCAGAGCAGCTGCTCGATGGGCTTGCCCTGGAGAGTGAAGCCCCGATCGGCCTCCCCGCCGGCATCGGGATCCAGGCTCCAGCTCCAGAGGTAGAGGCCCCGCAGGAGCTCTCGCGGACTGTCGGGCTGGGAGCCGAGGAAGAACAAGGAGGAGAGAACTTGTAGCTGCAGCTCGAGGTCGACCTCCCCACGCGGAACGGAGAAGTCGCGCCAGGAATCCGAGCTCGAGGGAAAGCCCACCTGGACCACGAGAGCCGGACGCTCGAGCTCTTCGCACAGCTCGGAAAGGACGCGCAGGTGATACCAGTAGGTCCCGCCCGAGCCTCCTTCGGGCCTCCCGAGCTCCTCGGGAATGCTCGGGAACAAGTGGATTCCGACGAAGTCGAGGTCGTCCCAGAAAGGAAGGCCCTGGGCGCTCCAGACGGATTCGGCCGCGAAGGTCAAGGCCCCTGCAAAGGAAGCCCGAAAGGCGGCGATCACGTCGCGCCAGGGCCCCACGAGCTTCCGGACGGGCGCCTCGGAGCTCCCCTCTCGATGGATGGGCGACATGAATTCGAGCTCCGAGCCGAGACAGATGATCTCGAAACCGTTCAGCTCGGCGAGCAGCCCCACGTGTTCGGCGATCCTGCGGTACTCGGAGAAGAACCGGTCGCAGCTCTCCTCGCTCGCCAGGGCATTGGCATCGGCCCAGGTGCCCGTCGAGGACACCAGAGGCTGCACCTCGAGCATGGCCCGCATCCGCCGCCGCCGGGAATGGCTGGCCAGGTGAAGGAGCCCCATCGCCGAAGGGCGGGTTTCGACGAAGCGGGTGCCTCCCTCGAACAGGGGCGCTCCGCTGGGAACGGTGGCCGTCAGGGGAACGGAGAGCGCACCGGCCCCGCGACGGGCCAGCTCCCCCAGGGCGCTTGCGACGTTCTCGGACAGAGCGTCCCCGCGCAGCACGACGCCGGTGCGCATCGGATGCTCGAGAGCGGCCTGGCGACGATCGAAGGCCTGGCGTTTGGACACACGGCGCAGGTTGCGACGCAGCTCTTGCTGCAGGCTCTCGGCCAGGCGGGGCTCCAGGTGATCCGTACGACCGCTCCACAGCTGGCGCAGCGGTTCTTCCCCGTACTCCTTGACCAGGTGGTGCACGAGGAAGGCGCGCAGCGGGGCCAAGCGAAAGGGGCTGTAGCGCTCATCGGCCCCGGGATCCAGGAGCTCGGTCGGCGTGAGCTCCAGGCCTCCGCGCTGGAGATGAGCCACCCAGGCTCCCAGGGACTGGCCCCAGTAGCGCCGGGCCGCGCTGAGGCCGACGGCCTCCAGCATCCACGGTTGCGCCGGTTCGCCGGCCACGTCCAGGGCCGTGGCCGCGGCGGCGCCGGTTCCTCCGTCGTGCGGCACGCCCTCGACGAAGGGCAGGTGCACCCGAAGCGCAGGGGCGTTCAGGCTCCACAGCCGGTCGTGTTCACCGGTGTGCTCGACGAAGGCGCGCAGATCGTCGAACAGGAAGACCTCGAGGGTCTCCGGCTCCTCCACGTCCCACAGATTGAGGACTGCCCGCCGCGCCCGATCGGCCAGCCGCCCGTAGCTCATGAAGGCCCGCAGTCGCGTTCCCTCGGGCCGAAAGAAGCGCAGGCTGGAGCGCTTGCGGCGCCGGTCCATGGGAATGAACCCTTCGATGCTGGTCGGCGCCCCTGCACAGGAGAGCACCTCCCCGGATGCGGAGAGCTGCGCTTCGAAGCGCAGCTCGCCCCGCTCGAAGATCCGCAGCCGGGGCACCCAGGCAGGCCGATAACTTCGCAGGTAGGCCCCCAGGGCTTCGTGCGAGTTGGCCATGCACAGGGTGACGGGCCGATCCTCGCGCTCGGGGTCCAGCCGGGTCAACCACAGCCGGCGCTTCCGCCGGAAGGGCAACGATCAAACGCACGCCTCCTTCACCGGGCTTGGCGAGCGGCAACCCGAAGCGCTCCTCGAAGCCGGGGGAGAAGCGCTCGAGCCAGTCCTCACGTCCGCTTCCCTGGATCTCCAGGGCCTTCTGTTCGTACAGCCCGTGGAAAGCCGTCCAGGCCGGCCGATCCAGCCCATTGGACTCCGAGCAGCCGACCAGGGGCAAGACGCCCAGGGCCGCGGCTAGGAGAGCCAGACGGCACCCGAAGGTCATAGGGAGAACGTGAAGTAGCGCACGACGAGGTCGTTCATGTCCCCGTCTCCGTTGAAGTCCAACCCGGCCATGGTTTCGTTCGAGAGGAAGGCAGCCCCTCGCGCCCCGTCCGTGATGACCACGTCCCCGTCGAGGTCGTTGGCCGTCGCCATGGGGATCGGGTTGCACGAGGTGAGGGGATTGCGGAAGAGCACCATGTCGTCGGCGTTGCCGTCGTTGTTGAAGTCGCGATTGTCCGCCATCTCCGAGAGCCGGAAGAAGACCGTGTTGCCGGCGATGACCAGCCCGGCGTTGTCTTCGTCGACCGCGAACCCGACCCCGTCGAAGTCCAGCGTGGGTCCTCCCTCGAAGTCGGCCCAGACGGGCAGGGAGTCGGTCAGGTCGGTGTCCTTGATGACCAGGGCGCAGTCCACGTTGTTGTTGAGGGACGAGACGTCGGGGTTGGTGCCGGGAACCTCTTCCTGGAAGGCCAGGGGCAGCCTTGTTCCCTGCACGCGTCCGAACCAGCTGGCCCCGGCAAAGGGCTCGGCGTCCCCGCTGGAGTCGAAGACCCCCGTTCCGTGTCGACAGGTGGGGTCCGCGGGGTTCGGGCAACCACCGATGTTGCGCTGGTGGGAAAGCTCCCAGGTGGCGGTCAGGCCCTCGGTCGGATCGAGCCAGGCCACCAGGTTGTGATCCTCCATCTTGCCGTCGAAATCACGGCCGTTGGCCGCCTCGTCCACGAGGATGACGAGGTTGCCTTCCAGCTGGGAGATCCCCATCGCCCCCCCCGGAACCGCGGTGGCGACGGCGAGCAGCTCGGTCTGCAGCCGCGGGGGCGCGATGGGCACGGTGGCCTCCACCCAGCGCACGACCACGTCGTCCTCGGCGCCGT
>JAUIEE010000340.1 GCA_030428965.1 bacterium
TGTACGGGCTGCGAGACGTGCTCTGGGGGCAGAGCCCCTTCGAGCGCTGGGAAGTCCACATGCTCTTTTACGGTGGACACCCGTTCTTCTGGTTCCTGCCCTTCGCCATCGTTTCGGTCGTCCTGGCGCGCGTCCTGCAGGCTCGCCTTCGCCCCTGGTCTCCCTGGATCACCGTCCCTCTCCTGGCGGCCCTTGGCCTTCTCTCTTCGAACGCAGCCTTGGCGATCCTCGATCGCTGGCGGATTCCCTACCCGTACTTCGGTTGGATCACCGGCCTGCCCGCGCTGCCCTACGGCCTGGCTCTGGGGCAGTGCCTGCGCGGCCCGGACCTCACCCGCCGGCGAGCCCTCCTGGCCCTGATCGCGGCGACGAGTCTCTTGACCTACGTCAGCACTCCGTGGGCCGATGCTCCCTGCGACCTGGCCCGGCGTTTCGCCGTGGCGGTTCCCCTGGCCTGCCTGGGATTCGGCGTGCGGCCGAAGCTGCCCACGGGGCTGCGTGCCCTGGCCACGACCACCTTCGGGATCTACCTGGCCCACCCCTTCGTGGAGCTGGCTCTCCTGCAGGCCGTCGACGTCAAGGCCTGGAACGGCGCGCTCCACGTCGCCGCCGTGTGGGGGACGTCGAGCCTGGGCGTGCTCGGGCTGCGCCGTCTGTTCCCCGCCTGGCCCGAAGCGGGACTCGGTCTGCCCGCCCGCGGTCCGCGATCCCTTCCGGCCGCGCCGGCTTCGGGCCGCGAGGCGGCCTGATTGCCTTTCCCTCCGGGGTTGGGCAAGCCTGCTCTCCCAAGGCAAGATGGGCACCTGAAGTGTCCAAGCCATCCCTTTGCCAAGGAGGAGACAGGTGAAGATCGGGACCCGCAGCCAGTGTTGGGGAGTGTTGGGAGCCGTCGGGCTAGTCCTCGGTGTGCAGGGGGAAGCGCGGACTTCGGGCGGCGGGGCCGACCTGCGGCGCCTGCCGTGTGCTCCGGCCGTCGAGGACCAGGAGGGCGGAGCTTGCCTCCAGGCCGGTAGCGAGCCTGTGCTCGGACGCCTGTATCCCGTCTCCGAGAAGCTTTTCGTGTCGCCTGCGGGCAAGGTCGTCGTCGGCGGTTTGGCGGACCTCGGGGGAGCACGCCTGAGCGTGCACGCCCAGGGGAGCTTTCAGCCCGAGAACGGGCTCTCGGTCCAGGGAGGCGATGCGAGCGACACCGACGTGGCGGACGGAGCCTTCGGACTGAAGTCCACCGGGGGCACCGGTTTCGACGGAGGCGTCGGTGTCTTGGGGTACGGTGGGGTCGGAGCCGGCGATTCGATCGGCTTCTACTACGGGGTCGGTGGCACGGGGGTCCGGGCCCGGGGTGGTATCGGCGACAACGGAGGGCTCGGGGCCGAGATCTTCGGAGGGGAAGCCCTCGAGCTGAACGGAGGCAACGGCGGAACCGCGCTGCGCGCGATCGGAGCGGGGGGATACGGCGGCGGCGATGGGGCGGTGCTCCAGGGCGGAGACTCCGACGAAGGCTTCGGTGGCCGCGGCGCCGTGGCCACCGGTGGCCTGGGGACCTTCAAGCCCGGAGGGGTGGGGGTTCAGGCCCAGGGTGGCCCGGGTTGCCAGGGGGGAGCCGGAGTGGAGGCCCGCGGCGGCGACGCGATCTTCGGTCAGGCGACGCCCGGAGGAACCGGAGTCATCGGTCGGGGAGGGACGAGCACGAACGGTCCCCAGGGAACCGGTGTCTTCGGGGAAGGCACGCCCGGTGTGCACGGGAGATCGGTGGAAGGCTACCTGGGGACGGCGCTCTACGGCGAGGGTTGGTTGACCCTGGCGACTCGAGCCCCGGGGGAAGCTGGCCCGCGGGCGGATCTGGGCTTCGATTCCGAGGCACGCTTTCAGATCGACCTGACCGGCTCGGACGCCCTGCGGGTCGCCGTGAACGGTCAGGAGACCCTGGTCGTCAAGGCCGGCACGCCGGCCGAGGTCCGGGTGCACGGGAACCTCGTCGTGGAGGGCAGCCTGAGCAAGTACAGCGGCACCTTCCAGATCGACCACCCCCTCGAGCCCGAGACCAAGACGCTGTCCCACTCGTTCGTCGAGAGTCCCGACATGATGAACGTCTACAACGGCAACGTGACCCTCGGTGAGGGGGGAGAGGCGTGGGTGGTGCTCCCCGAATGGTTCGAGGCCTTGAACAAGGACGTGCGCTACCAGCTCACCTGTCTGGGCAGCTTTGCTCCCGTCTTCGTGGCGGACGGTGTCCAGGGGAATCGTTTCCGGATCGCGGGGGGAACAGCCGGGCAGGTCGTCTCCTGGCAGGTGACTGGGGTGCGCGACGACGCCTGGGCCCGGGAGCATCGGGTCGAAGTGGAGTCCCCCAAGGAGTGAGGTCCTCGGCGCTCGCGGGGGCCTTTTGAGCTTGTCTCTTCCCCTGCGGACCGCCGATAGCGACGATCCCTTCCCCGAAGGACCATGACCTCCGCCACCTCTCTTCGTTCGCGGTTCCACCCGCTCTTGCCCCTGCTCCTGGCCCTGGCGATGTTCGCCGTGGCCTACGTCCACGCCCCGGCCCGCCATTCCGCGGGGGAGACGGTCTACTTCCTGGCCTTCTACCTCGCCCTGGCGGCGGCCCTGCACCTGGGGCTCTGCGTGGCGCGCAGCTTGGGCAAGCTGGCCCTGGTCCTGATGGCCCTCGCGATCGGGTTCGTGGTCTCGATGCAGCTGCGCATGGACGCGGAGCTCCTGGCCGGACCGGCGCGCTTCGCCCTCGGCGTGCTCGTCCTCGGCGGCGGCTACCTCGCCCTGTGGGCCTGGAGCTCTCCCGCGGCTCCGGGCGCGGTGCTGCGATCCGCGCTGCACCTCGCCCTGGCGACGACCGTCTGCCTGGTCCTGGCCCTCTACGGCTTCTTCGGCTCCCAGGCCCTGCGCTGGCACCAGCTCTTGCACCACCGGCTCATCGGCCAGCCCTTCTACTATCTCTTCTGCGACTCGATTCGCAGCGAGCGACTCGAGCTGTGGGCTGCGCGGCCGCGCCTGGTGGATCCCTGGGAGCGGGCGAACGAAGTCGTCGAGGTGCTGCCGGACGTCCGCGAGCGCGCCCCCCACCTGGTGGTGCTGCTGATCGACACCCTGCGGGCCGATGCCCTCGGCGCCTACGGCGGCGATCCTTCCTGGATGCCGGTGACCAACGCCCTGGCGGAGCGCTCGACGGTCTACCGCAACGTGCTGGCCAACGCGAGCTGGACGCGGGCCTCGGTCGCCTCCCTGTTCACGGGACTGTTGCCCGAGGAGCACGGCGCGGTGCGCTTCCACGACTCCCTCTCCACGAGCTGGATCACCATGGCCGAGGCCCTGCAGCAGGCGGGCTACCGCACCGGGGCCTTCGTCGCCAACTGGGTGCAGGTGGGCAAGGAGACGGGCTTCGACCAGGGCTTCGAGGTCTTCGAGGAGCTGCTCGGTGACGTCGAGCAGGCCGGCCGCGCCAAGTACGCCCGGGCGGAGGTCGTCAATCGGGCCGGTCTCGCCTGGCTCGATCTTCTGGGTGAGGGCAGTCCGGTGGACGAGCCGGTCTTTCTCTACCTGCACTACCTCGATCCCCACGCCCCGTACCTCTCGGGCGGAGAGCCGGGCAGCGGGTCGGACCCCAGGGAACGCAAGCGCGGCGCCTACCGGCAGGAGCTGCGCTACCTCGACTCCGAGCTGGCCAAGCTGTACGAGGCCCTCGAAGAGAAGCTCGACGGGCCCTTCCGTCTCGTCCTGACGTCCGATCACGGCGAGGAGTTCTGGGAACACGGCCAGTGGGGTCACGGTCACGCCCTCTACCAGGAGCTCGTGTGGGTTCCGGCCTTCTGCTACGACTCCGCCGCGCAGGGGGGAGCCGTGCTCGAACAGCCCCTCGAGCTGCGCGATCTCTACGACCTGGTCCTGCGCAGCGCGGATCACGACGTCGATCTCGAGGCCTGGGGCCGGGATCGGAGCCGCACGGTGCGCTACGCCTCGCAGTTCCTCGACCGCACGGCCAAGGTGCGTCCGGACCGAAAGCACACCGCCATGCGCATGGTGGAGGAGGCCGATCAGCGCTTGATCTGGTCGGGGTACGGGCCGAGCTACGAGCTCTACGACCGTCAAGGCGATCCGAGGGAGCTCTTCAATCGCATCGACCGCGATCCGCTCCAGGCCGAGACGCTGCGCGCGCGCCTCGAACAGCACGTGCGCTTCTGGGCCCAACCTCCGAAGGTGGAACGCAGCGCGAACTCGGTCGAGTTCCTGCACGACCTGGGCTACGCCGGTGGCGCTCGCGAAGAGGACACCTATTGAGCTGGACGCCAGAGCGGGCGGCGGGCACGATCGGGAGCCCTTGGGAGGCACGCAGCTGATTCGGCTCCTGGCCGTGGCCCTGGTCGGAGCCCTGGGACTGTTGCCCGGCGCCCACGGGGCCTTCGATCCGGTGACCCTCGTCGCTTGGCTCGTGCTCTGGTCCCCGGTCGCAGGTTTCTTCGTCGGTCGGGGGAAGATCGGTCTTTGGCCCTTCGGGCTGGCCGTGCCCGCCTCCTGGTTGTTCCTCCTGGTCTGGGCGGACCTCGCCTCGCAGCGCGACTTTCCTACGCCCCTGTTCGGAGCGATGGTCCTGGCGGGCTTCTACGCGGCCGGTCTGGGCTGGGGCGCGTGGCGAGGCGAGCGGGGGGGGAGCCCGTGGGGCGCTTGGCTCTTGGTCGGGGTCTTCCTGAGCGGTCTGTGTGTCCTGGGGGGACTCGATCCGGAGGCCGAGTCCTGGGGACAGGTCTCCCCGCGGCTGGCCGGCATCCTGCTCGATCTTTCTCCGATCGTTTTCGCTTTGGACTGCTGCGGGTGGGACGCGACCCATTCCCATCCGATGATCTATCGCCTTTCGGGGGTGGAGTGGTTCCCCCGGGAGCCCTATCGGGGAATGCTTGCGGGCCCTGTGGTGCTTGTGGTGGGATGCTTTTTGGGCGTCGCGCTTCCCAGGCGCGTCGCGCGTTAGGCTTCTTGGCCAAGGGGCGTTTCGGCGCGCCTTCCTCCAGTCCCAGCAAACACCGATGGCGCTTCGAAAGTACTTCTGCACCTTTCCGCAGGACCTGATCAAGGAACCGATCATCAGCCACTCGCTGAACGCCCACTTCGGCGTGATCCCGAACATTCGGGCCGCGAGCATCACCGAGCAGATGGCCATGGTGGCGGTCGAGATCGAGGGCGAGCTCGACAAGATCGAGGAATCGGTCGTCTTCCTGCGCGAGCGGGGCGTGAAGGTCGAGGAGATCCGCGAGGACGGCGACGAGTGAACCGGCACGGGCTCTCGGGTTGCGAGGTTTCGCCGTCCGGCTGTGCCGCCCCTTTGCCGGGCCACCCTGGGGTAGCGCGTCTGCGGCGCTGCCTCGAGCGTCCACGAATCCGGTCGAGGTTCGCGCTCGAAACTCCCTTTCCCATCGACTAGCGGACCTCGCCTTGCCGTCCCCCAGCTGCCCTGGACGGAGCCCTGGCCTCACCGTCCTGCTTGCGGCGGGCTGGTTGGTTGGCTGCGCCAGCTTCCCGGATGATTTCGGGGAAGAACGTTGGGCTACCCCGGAGCGGGGGGTCGTGGTTTCCGAACATCCCTTGGCGACCCGGGCCGGGGTGAGCATCCTCGACGCCGGGGGCAACGCCGCCGACGCCGCGGCCGCCGCGGCCCTGGCCCTGGCGGTGGCCTACCCCCAGGCCGGCAACCTGGGTGGAGGTGGCTTCGGCCTCTGGGTTCCCCA
>JAUIEE010000341.1 GCA_030428965.1 bacterium
ATTCGGCTGGGTCGCATGCCAGGCGTTCCGCCGTCGCCACGTGGGTCTCGGTGGGACCGTACTGGTTGTCGAGCACGGCACCGGGCAGACGGGAGAAGAAGGCCCGCAGCGTCGGGGTCACGCGCAGGGCCTCGCCCGCGGTGATCACCTCCCCCAGCGCCAGCTCGCAGGGAACTTCCTCGGCCGCCTCGCACAGCCCCTCCAGGGCGACGAAGGGCAGGAAGAGGCGCTGCACCTGATCCGCCTCCAGGCGGCGCAAGAGGCGCAGGGAGTCACGCCGCTCCTCGTCGCTGCACAGGACCAGCGTGTCGCCGTCTCCCAGCGACGAGAAGATCTCCTGGAACGCAACGTCGAAGGAGAGCGGCGCGAACTGGAGCGTTCGTCGCCCGGGACGGGAGCCGGAACGACGCACCTGCCACTCCACCAGGTTCGCCAGGGTTCCGCTCCCCATCGCGATGCCCTTGGGCCGTCCCGTGGACCCGGAGGTGAACAGGACGTACAGCGTGTCCAAGGGTCCCCTCGAGCGCGTGGGAATTCGCGGAGAGCACGACTCGAGCTCGGAGCGTAGCTGCTCGAGAAGCAGGAGCGTTCCTCCCCAGCCGACGAAGCGCGTCTCCAGCGCCTGCGCCGTGAGGCACAGCCGAGGCGCCGCGTCCTCCAGCATGGCCCTCGAGCGCTCGGTCGGCAGCGCAGGGTCCAGGGGCACGCAGGCACCGCCCGCCTTCAGAACGGCGAGCAGGGAGACGATCGAGTCGAATCCGCGCTCGAAGCACAGACCGACGCGGTCCTCTGGCTGCAGACCGCGCTCGCGCAGGAGGTGGGCCAGGCGATTCGCGCTTCGGTCGAGCTCGGAGTACGAGAGCTCGCGCGTGCCCATGCGCAGGGCCGCCGCTGCGGGCGTGCGCTGGACCTGGAGCTCGAAGCGGCGAACCGGGTCGGGAGGAGGCGTGGCGAAGGCTCCCTCCTGGAGCTCGTGCCAGCGCTGAACCTCGGCCGGGGTCAAGAGCGGAATGCGCCCCAGCTCGAGCTCGGGGTCCTCGAGCACCGCATCCAGGAGCCGCTGGAAGTGAGCGGCGAAGCGCTCCATCGTCGCGCGCTCGAACAGGTCCGTGCTCCAGTGCAGGCGGCCCGCGATCTCTCCCCCGCTCTCGAACAGGGACAGCTCCAGGTCGAACTGGGCCGTGGCCGGTTCGAGCTCGAAGGGGGCAATCTCGAGCTCTCCCAGGGAGAGCTCGCCGATCTGGACGTTGTGCAGGCCGAAGAGCACCTGGAACACCGGGTTGCGCCCGGTGTCCCGATCCGGATGCAGCTCCTCGACGATGCGCTCGAAGGGGGCGTCCTGGTGGGCGTAGGCGGCAAGCGCTCCCCGGCGCACGGCGCGCAGGTGTTCGCGGAAGGACCGCTTGCCCTCGGGGCGCACGCGCAGGGCCAGGGTGTTGACGAAGAAGCCGATCAAGGGCTCGGTCTCCGCGCGCCAGCGCCCGGCCACCGGTGTGCCGACGGCAAAGTCCCTCTGGCCGGACCACCTCGCGAGCAGCGCGGAGAAGACCGACAAGAGGCACATGTGCGGCGTCGCTTCTTCGCGACGCGCGAGGCGCTCGAGCGCGCGCACCTGGTCGGAGGCGATACGGACGTCCAGGGCAGCGCCGGTGTAGGAGGGATGGGCGGGTCTCGGACGGTCGGTGGGCAGGTCCAGAGGTTCCACGCCCCGCAGTCCTTCGCGCCAGAAGGCGAGCTGTCGCTCGAGCTCTCCCCCCGCCAGCCAGGTCCCCTGCCAGCGCGCCCAGTCCCCGTACTGAATCGGAAGCGGGTCCAGGGGGTTCGCAGCCCCCCGGGATTCGGCGGCGTAGAGCGCCCCCAGCTCGCGTACGAGCACGCCCATGGACCAGCCGTCGGCGCAGATGTGGTGCACGACCACGGAGAGCACGTGCTCCCGGGGTCCCAGCTCCAGGAGCCGAACGCGCAAGACGGGGCCGCGCTCCAGGTCGAACGGCTCCAGGGCTTCGCGTTGCAGCATCTCGCGGGCAGCGCATCTGCGTTCGTCGAGCGTGGCCCCCGAGATGCGTTCCACCTGCAGCTCGAGGGGACGCGGCACATCGACCACCTGCCGGGGCTCTCCCTCGCCCTCCTCGAAGCGCGTGCGCAGGGCCGCGTGGCGCTCCACGATGGCCTCGAGCGACCGGGCCAGGGCCGCCGCGTCCAGCTCCCCCGAAAGCACGAGGGCGTTGGGAATGTGGTAGGCCGCCGCGCCGGGCTCGAGGCGATCGATGAACCACAGCCGGCGCTGGGCCTGGGACAGGGGCAGCGGCCCGTCGTCGGACGATCTGGGAATCGGCTCGAAGGCGCCTTGGCTCGGGTCGAGCTCGGATCCGAGGTAGGCCGCCAGGCGTCGCACCGTGCGCTGCTCGAAGATCGCACGCAGCGGCACCTCGACCCGTACCTCCTGCCGCAGGCGAGCGATCACCTGGGTGGCGAGCAGGGAGTGACCGCCCAGCTCGAAGAAGTCGTCGTCGACGGAGATGGGCTGCACCCCGATCACGTCGGACCAGGCCCGGGCCACCTCGTGCTCGAGGCGGGACTCCGGAGCCACGAACACGGCCCCGGCTCGTCCCGGTTCCTCGGGCTCGGGCAAGGCCCGGGTGTCCACCTTCCCGTTGGCCGTCAGCGGGAACTCCTCGAGCACGACGTAGGCCGAGGGCTGCATGGCCTCGGGCAGGCGCTCGCCGGCGAACGCGCGCAGCTGGGGCACGAAGCTGCCGCTGCGGGTGACGCGCACGGGGGTGTTGGCGAGGGGCTCCTCGGGATCGGGCGGAGGAGTCGCGAGGGACGTGGGCTTGTGCCCCTTGCGAACGAAGGCGGCGTCGAAGAACCCTCCCCCGGCGGCGGACAGGGAACATGCCGAGAGGTAGTCACGGCCGGTGGCCCAGGCCGCGATCGAGTCGGGGTGCAGGGGCTCCAGAGGAGAGGGCGGCGCCTCCACGTGCGGAGCGAGGCGAGCGTTGGGCAGCCCCCCCACCCAGACCTGATCGGGGAGCCCGTCCAGAACGGTCGGAACCCGGGACAACTCCTCGGGCCCCAGGCGAACGAGGCCCTCGACCTTCGGGCGCTCCCCCACCTCGATCACCACGTCGTAGCGGAAGCGCGTGAGCTCGTTGTCCGCCAAGCCGCGCTTGACGAGGGCACTGGCCCAGGCTCCGCGCGGATCCCGGTCGGCCAGGCGACCGAAGAAGGCGGGGTGCAAGAGCAGCTCCTCCTCCTGCTCCATCCTCTGCCTCACGGCCCGTTCGTGGGCCTCCGCGTCGAGCTCGGGCGCGACGTAGCGGACCACGGACGCGGCGAAGGCGCGCTGCAAACGCAGGTCGCGCACGTCCCCCACGAAGATCCGCCCGCCGGGGGCCACGACCCGCAGGGCGCCGGCCAGCACGCGCTCGAGGTACTCGGCGTCGGGGAAGTACTGCACCACCGAGTTCAGGATCACGGTGTCGAAGGACTCCGGCTCGAAGCCGCCGAAGTCCTCGGCGCTGCGTTCGCACAGCTGCACGTGTTCGAGACCACCGCGCTTGTCCAGCGCCTCCCGTACCAGTCGCAGCGAGACGGGGGAAAGATCGCAGCCCACGTAGCGCTCGCTGTCCGGCGCGAGCTGGGTGAGCAACAAGCCTGTCCCGCATCCGATCTCGAGCACACGCCGGGGTTCCAGGGAACGAATACGCTCCACAGTGGCTGCGCGCCACTCGGCCATCTCCTGCGGCTCGATCGGCTCCCCCGTGTAGCTGCTGTTCCAGCCCACGATGTTGAAGCCCTCGTCCGTTCCTTCCGGGGTGGCGCCGTAGGTCTCGTCGTACAGATCGCGCCAGCGATCGACGTGCTCACGCTCCCAGCGATCGACGTCGGCCGAGCTCTGTCGCGGCACGACGTAGGCCACCAGGCGCCCTTCGCCGCCCTGCGCCAGGACGCGAACGTGGGCCGCCTGGACCTCGGGGCTGGCCGCGAGCACGGCGGCCACCTCTCCGGGCTCGATGCGCTGGCCGCGCACCTTGACCTGCGCATCGACGCGCCCGAGGAACTCGAGGCGACCGTCGGCCAGGGCGCGCACGCGATCCCCGGTCCGGTACATGCGCTCCCCGGGCGCTTCCCCCCAGGGGTCCGGCAGGAAGCGCTCCGCGGTGAGATCCGGGCGGCTCCGATAGCCGCGGGCCAAACCGCGCCCGGCCACGAACAGCTCCCCGGCAACCCCCACGGGAACGGGCTGCAGGTGGGCGTCCAGAACGTAGGCCCGGCAGTTCGCGATCGGACCGCCGATGGTCGGAGCGGGCAGCGAGGCTCCTTCGTCCACCTCTCCGGACGTGGCGACCACGGTGGCTTCGGTGGGCCCGTAGTTGTTGACGATGCGGAACGGGAAGCGTCGGGCGTCGATCGCGTGCAACCGATCCCCGCCGGTCAACAGGCAGCGCAGCTCGCAGGCCGGCCAGTCCAGGGCGAGCACCCTTTCCGCCAGGGGCGTGGGCAGGAAGGCGACCGTGATGCGACGCTGCACCAACCAGTCGCGCAGTCGCGCGGGATCGAGCCGGGTGGACTCGTCGGGGATGCAGAGGGTGGCGCCGCTCGCCAGCGTCGGCCAGAGCTCCCACACGCTCGCGTCGAATCCGGGACCGGCCACGAGGGCCGTGCGGTCTTCGGACCCCAGTCCGAAGGCGGCGCGGTGCCAGGCCACCAGGTTGGCCAGGTTCTCGTGGCTGACCTCCACGCCGTTGGGAACCCCGGTGGAGCCCGACGTGAAGATCACGTAGGCCAGGGATTCGGGTGCAGGAGGAGCCGCGGCGTCGGCCGGGGCGTCGTTCTCCGCCCACGTCTCGATTCCGATCGCCCGCAGTCCCTCGGGAACCCTCTCGCGCTCGGCTTCGGTCACGAGAACGGCCGCCACGCCCGAGCGCTCCAGCATCAAGGCGAGGCGCGCGTCGGGATGGGCCGGATCGAGGGGCACGTAGGCGGCTCCCGAACGGACGGCCGCCAGGGCGGCGACCACCTGTTCGATCGAGCGCTGGGCCAGGACCGCAACGCTGGCCCCGGGCCCGAGCCCGTCCAGACGCCGGGACAGAGCGAGGCTCCAGCGATCGAGCTCGGCGTAGCTGAGGGATCGCGTTCCGTCCTCGACCGCCATCGCTCCGGCATCCAGCTCGACCTGGGTCCGGAAGCCTTCCAGGACCGTGGACACGGGGACCGGGGCTCGCGGGCCGGTCAAGAGCCCGCGCACCGCGTCGAGCTCCCCGGGAGCTGCGATCTCGAGCTGGGAGAGTCGCCGGCTGGCGTCCCTGGACGCGCCAGCGCACAGCCGCGCGTAGCGCTCGGCGAAGCCCTGGGCCGTGGCCACATCGAACAGGTCCGTGCTGAAGAAGAGGAACCCGTCGATGCCCCCCGCCTCGGTCTCCCACAGGTGGAACTCGAGGTCGAAGCGAGTGGCGTTGCCAGGCGCCGTGACCGGTTGGACGCTCAACCCCGGGAGCTCGATCTCGTCGAGCGGCGCGTTCTGCAGCGCCAGCGCCACCTGGAAGATCGGGTTCTTGCTGAGATCCCGGTCCGGCTGCACCTCTTCCACCAGGCGCTCGAAGGGCAGGTCCTGGTGCTGGAAGGCACCGAGGGTGACCTCGCGAACGCGCCGCACGAGCTGCGTGAAGGTGGGGTTCTTGCCACAGTT
>JAUIEE010000342.1 GCA_030428965.1 bacterium
CCCAGGAGGGCCGTGGAGGCCAAGACCTGCAGAACGACGGCGGCGATTCCCTGACCGAACGCGATGCGGAAGTGGGCGGAACGCCGTTCGATGTAGTTGCGAGCCAGCTTGTCCGAGTGCTCGAAGACGGCCTTCATGGCTCCACTCGTCTTGAAGAGCTGGGGACTGCGGGCGATTTCCTCGAGCCAGGCGGCCATCTTGTACTTGGCGCTGCTCTCGCCCTTCGCCGTCATGATGCCCTTGCGAATCGGTCCGAGCACGATCAGGGCGATCACGGCCAGGAGCAGGATGTCGAAGGCCAGGAGCAAAGGGTGGTAGAAGGCGAGAACCACCAGCCCCACGAGGACGGAGAGCAGCACCGAGAGACCGTCGAGCAGGAGGAAGGAACCGCGCTTCTGGATCGTCTCCAGGTCGAAGAAGCGGTTCACGAGCTCGGGTCCGTAGCGGTCTCCGTGGGCCCCGGGCTTCACCCGCGGAAGGCGAGCGGAGAGGTCCGCCACGGCTCGCACGAACACGCGCCGCTGGAGAATCTCGACCACCCAGGTCTGAAGGGACCCCAGGATCCCCGCGAAGCTGAGGCCGAGGAAGAGCAGGGCCACGACCACGATCAGCGGCGGGATGGCCCCGCCCAAGGCCACGAAGTTCACGAGCGCCTGCACGGCGATCGGCGTGGCCAGGAGCAACACGCCGATGGCGATGGCGAAGACCGCCACGGCCAACAGGTCGCGCTTGTCCGGCTTGACCAGGCGAACCAGGCGCCGCAGCGGATGCAGCGGGGTTCCGTGGGAAGCGGCCTCCTGGGCTGCCGGGGGGACCAGGACAGGGTCGCACTGGGCCCAGCGCAGCTTGGTGCCCTCCCCCGAGCCGAGCCGTTCGGCCAGGAACTCGGTCAGCTCCGCTCGGGCGAGCTCGCGCTCCCCTTCCTCCAGCCCGCCGTGAATGCGCACGAGAACCCGGGAAGCTTCGCCCGCCTCGAGGACGATCCAGGGCACGTCGGTAGGCCGGCCGCCCGCCTCACCTTCCAGGGGCGCCATGAGGGGCACGTCCTGGTCCAGCCAGCGAAGGACCTCCCCCGGATTCGCCTCGACCAAGGCCAGCGGAACCCGTCCGGCCGCGGCCTCGGCCTCGAGCCAGTCGAGGGGCCCCAGGTGCACGGCGCCTTCCCCAGGCGGTGAGATTCCGGGCATGGCCTCGAGGGACAGCCCGGCGGCCGTGGCCAGGTCCGCCAGGGCCCGACCGGCTGCCAGCTCGAGGGCATCGGAGAGCTCACGGGAGAGTTGGTCGTTCATCTAGGGACGGGCGCCGTCGGCAGAAACGTGTGGATCAGGCTCTCGATCGTGCATTCCCCTTCCAGGGGGTGCGGGAGGGACCGGCCGGGGACGAGCTCGTAGCTGCTTCGGCGCCCTTCACGATGCCGACGCAGCAGGCCGTCTCCAACCAGCTGGGCCACGATTCTCTGTACGGATCTCTCGCTGATGCCGATGCGCTCGGCAACCTCGGGCAGCCGCAGACCCGATTCTCGGGCCAGGCAGAGCAAGACCATGGCGTGGGTGCTCAAGAGGCTCCAATTCCCCCCTGGCCGCGCGGTATGGTGTGCCTTGCCCGATGGCTGCGGTGGCTGTTCCTCCTCCCGACTCGACATCGGAAAATCTATTCGGGCATTACCATTCACGAATCAAGATTCAATCCCAAAAAGATGGTCCCCAACGCCCCCGATGCCCTCGTCACGACCCCAGGCGCCCTGGTGGGGGTCGTCTTCGGAAGCGCCTCCGACTGGCCCACGCTGGGCCCCGCCGTCGAAGTCCTGGGAGAGCTGGAGATCCCCTGCGAGTACGGAGTCGTCTCGGCCCATCGCACCCCGGATCGGCTGAGGGAGTATGCCCGCAGCGCCCATGAACGCGGCATCCAGGTGATCGTGGCCGGAGCTGGCGGAGCTGCCCACCTGCCCGGGATGCTGGCCGCATGGACGCCCCTGCCCGTCCTCGGAGTCCCCGTTCAGAGCAAGGCCCTGTCGGGGATGGACTCGCTCCTCTCGATCGCTCAGATGCCGGCCGGCGTGCCGGTGGGGACCCTGGCCATCGGGGTCGCGGGCGCCAAGAACGCGGCCCTCCTGGCGGCACGCATGCTGGGCTGCCACGACCCTGCCCTGCGCGAGCGAATCCTGGCGCGGCGGGAGAAGGAGGCGCAGCAAGCGCTCGCCGCGGAGCTGTCTTGACGGTCCCGATTCAGCCTGGGGCCACCCTCGGAATCGTGGGGGGCGGACAGCTCGGACGCATGTTCGTGGCCGCCGCCCACAGGATGGGCTATCGGGTCTGTGTCCTGTGCCCCTCCCCCGAGGAGCCGGCGGGCCAGGTCGCCGATGAGCTCGTGCGCGGGGAGCTCGCGGATGGGGATGCGGTCGCGAAGCTCGCTTCGATGACCGACGTCATCACCCTCGAGTTCGAGAACGTGAACGTGGACGCCCTGGCCCGCGCCGAAGGACACGCCTGGCTCCGGCCGGGTCTCTCCCTGCTGGAGGTCGCGCGGGATCGCCGCAGGGAAAAGCGCACCTTCGCGAGCCTGGGACTTCCGCTGCCACGCTTCGCCGTGATCGAGTCCGAAGAGGACTGCGAGCGGACCGGCGCCGACTTCCCCATGCCGGCCGTGCTCAAGACGGCCCTCGCCGGCTACGACGGCAAGGGCCAGCGCCGGATCGAGAGCCCGGAGGCCCTGGGCGCCGCCTGGAAGGAGCTGGGTCAGGTGCCGACCGTGCTCGAGGCCTTCGTCCCGTTCGTCGGCGAGCTGTCCGTGGTGGGCGTGCGGGGTCACGATGGAGAGATCGCCCTCTACGAACCCTGCCACAACACCCATGTGGACCACGTCCTCGACCTGAGCCTGGCTCCGGCGCCGCTGTCTCCCGAAGTGACCCGGGAAGCCGAAGAGATCACCCGCGCTCTCCTCGAGGGTCTCGACGTGACCGGGGTGCTGTGCGTCGAGCTCTTCCTGCTCGAGGACGGCCGCCTGCTCGTGAACGAAATCGCCCCGCGCCCGCACAACTCGGGCCACCTGACGATCGAGGGTCACGCCACGAGTCAGTTCGAACAGCAGGTGCGCGCGGCCTGCGGCCTGCCCCTCGGCTCGACCCGCAGGGTCGTCCCGTCGGTGGCCATGTGCAACCTGCTCGGAGACCTGTGGCAAGCCGGTCCCCCGAACTGGCCCGGGGCCCTCGCAGTGCCCGGAGCCAACCTGCACCTCTACGGGAAGAGCGAGGCTCGGCCGGGTCGCAAGATGGGGCACATCACGGCCGTCGGGGCTGACCCCGAAGAGGCCCGAAGCCGCGCCCTCGAAGCACGCGCCCGGCTCCTCGAGCCCGCCCAGAGCGCAGCTACAGCTCCTTCCGCAGGCGGTTCATGATGGCTTCGACCTTCTCCGGAATGCGCCAGTTGCGCACCTCGTGACTGGGGGTCAGCTCGGTCGCGAAGGGGCCGACCAGGACCGCCGAGCGACGTAGCTTGCTCCCTCCCGTACCTCTCCAGAGCTCCACGCGCGTGTCCGGATCCAAGAGCGCGATGGTCAGCGTTCCACGCTCGAACTGTTCGGCCGTGTAGTAGTCGAACAACGGGTCGTTCTCCTTGTGCTCGGCGCGGATGGCGACGCTGTAGGCCACGAGGACGCTCGCTTCGCTGCGATCCACCGGCTCGAGGCCGAGCTCGACCAGCCGCTCGGCGATCGCGGCCCGGATCTCCTCGCTCAGCTCGGGATCGGCGACCCGGGAGTTGCCCCAGGCGTAGGTCGTGGGGCGCAGCTCGTCCCAGCCTTCCGCCGCACGGGAATCGACCTGGATGCTCGAACAGGACGCGAAGATCAGAAGGGCGAGCGGGATCGAAACCCGAGGGAAGCGTCTCGGGAGCGGAAGGCGGAGGTGCGGCATGGTCGGGATCCTCGAAACGAGGCGGCTTTCTTTCAGGGGGCTGCCCCAGAGAGACGAGCTCGGCGGGGCCGACGTTCAACGACGACGGAATCGACGCTAGTGGACGGGACCACGGGGCACAAGCAGCGGAACCCAGCTTCGACCTCCAGACCCCGAAAGGCACGCCCAGGTCAGGATGAAGGCAGGAGAGCGTCCCTCATTGCAGCGTCGTCTTCCCCCTGCAGGTGCTGCAAGGCATCGGGCGGCACGCGGGCACCGAAGGCCACCAGGTCCGCCACGACCCGAGGGAGCCGCGCCCGATCCCCCTGGGTACCCTCGGACCAGGCGTGCAGAGCCCACTGCAGCGGCGTGCAGTCGTACCGCTCGTCGCGCAGCTCCAGGTTCCCCCCGGCCCGAACCAGGGCCGTGCTCAATCGGTCGAGTCCCATGAGCGCAGCCCAGTGCAGGGCGGTGGCCCCGAACAGACCGCGCTGCCCGACGTCCGCTCCGCGCTCGACCAGCTCGAGGCCGACGCGCTCCGCCCCCAGGCTGGCGGCGGCGATCAGGTAGGTGTCACCGGACTTGGCGTAGGCGCGGTTCGGATCGACCCCGGCCTCCAGCAGGACCTTCGCCAGGGCCAGACCCCGATCCCCGTCGATCTCCTTGCGGAACACCGCGTCGCACACGAGGTGCAGGGGAGGCAGGAGGTGCTTTCCCCCCTCTCCGGAGGACAGGGCCCGCTCGGCCCGGGAGGGATCTTCGAGCAGGAGCGCACGCAGGGTCGCCACGTCCCCCAACGAGATCGCCTTCACCACCCCCGTGTCCATGCTCGTCAGACTAGGCCCGGGGCCGGCCGGCCGCGAGCCTGGGCCCGGAAAGGTGCCCTACGCGGCCTGGGCCCGAAGGCCTTGCTGCTCGCCCAGATGGGAACCGATCTGGAGCACGACCCGGAAGACCCGCAGGACGTCCGTCGTCGTGATCACGCCGCACACCTTGCCCTGGGTCGGATCCACGACCGGCAGTCCGGAAACGCGCTGCTCCATCATCAGGCGAATCGCGTCCACGAACAGAGCCTCGGGGCGGATCCTGGGAGGATCGGTGTCCATCACCAAGGCGAGACTGCCGCTGGCGGCCTGGTTGTTCTGGGTCGCGAACAGGCGATCCCGGAAGCGCTGCTCTCCGCCTCGCGGTTGAGGACGGGGCACGGGCAAGCTGAGGCTGCGCAGGAGGTGGCGGTCGGAGACGAACCCGAGCAAGGAGCCGTCCTCGGCGCTGACCGGCAAGTGCCGGAACTCCCGCGACTGCATGAGCTCCATGGCCTGGGCCAGGGTTGGATCCGCGTCGATGTCCGGGCTGTCGGCCGCCTCGCGGTTGTCACAGTCAAACACGTAGGCCGTGCCGGGGCGGCGCACCGCCCAGCGCTCCAGTGTCTGTCGCGCAAAGGTGGCACTGTTGATGCGGCGCGTATTCTCCAGTGAGTGCTGCTCGGCAGTCGCGCTCAACTCCGACAGGGTGGCCTTGCATTGCGCCAACTGCCCGCGCAGCAATTCGCAATCCTTGCGTGCACGTTCATCCAGGCCTTCTTCGGCCAGCATTTCGTCTACCAGTACGGTCATGGTCGCCAGCGGTGTGCCGACGGCGGTGGCCGCCATGGGAACGGCGTTGACTCCCGAGCAAGCCAAGCTGATCGCACGCTTCGCCGATGAGGTGGGCCTCGGTTACGACGGCGACGAAGCCGGAGAGAAAGCGGCTGCAAAGGCTCTACCGGTCTTGATGGGCGCGG
>JAUIEE010000343.1 GCA_030428965.1 bacterium
TTTCCAAGAGACCTGGTGCACGCGTATCCCTCGCAGCGCCAGGTAGTGGTCGTAGTGGGACAGGGTGTCCAGGGTCCCCGCCAGTAGGCGCCCCAGGGTGGCGGCGTGGTAGGCCAGCTCCGAGTTGAGCGGGTCGTGGGCCAGCCCCAGCCTTGCCCGCCGGTAGGCTTCCCGACGGCGATCGGTCTTCTTGTGCCGGGTGATCTCCCTGGGCGCCTCCGTAGCCGTATCGGGGTTCCAGATCTCGACCTGGGCCAACTCCGCGCGCCCGGCCGACCGGCGCGTCGTGCGCCACTTGCGAAGCGCCTCGGTCTTGGCCGCGAGGCGCCGGCTGAAGGTCATCGAGAGCATGGCCTCCACCGAGGCCTGGACCTCGGCCTCCAGAGCCGCCAGGCAAGCCTCCCGTTCGTCGGAGCTCGACGCGGCGCAGACGAGCCAGGCTTCGATCGACTCGGCGGGAACCTGGTCCCGTCCCTCCGGGGATTGACGCAGCGCTTCGAAGTCCTTGAAGCGAGCCCGAAGGAGAGCCGCGGCCAGGTCGAGGCGCACGGCGACGTCCTCGAGCTGGTCGTCCTCGAGGCGCACCCAGCCGTCCCCGTGCCCCCGTAGCAAGGCCAGCGCTCGGCGCACTTCCTCGGCGTCTTCCTTCCAACCGCTCAGGACGGCGTGTCGGACTCGAAGACGAACGTCCCAGAAGATCGCGGCCACGGAGCGAGGGTCGAGCTCGCGTACGGCCAGGAAATCCATGGGCCGGGTCAGGAAACCTTCGATGGCTTCGGCCCAGCCGCCTGCCAGCCCTTCGACGCCGAGCGCCACGTCGTAGCCCTGGGAGCGGTAGTCGGCCAGGGTCGTCGCCACCAACACGCCCAGACGCGACTCGACGTCGAGCAAGTCCCGCAGAAAGGCCTCTTCCTCGGGCTCCGGCTGGCGAACCAGCTCCAGGAGCCGCGCGGCCGAAGGCTCGGGGCCGAAGCCCGGGGAGCCGTCGGGAGCCTGGCCCAGGTCGGCTGGGCCAAGCAGCAGGGACCAGAGGAGGGCGAGCCGCATGGGAAGGCTCCTATCGAACCGCCTGGGAGCCGAGGGCGCGAGGGTCTTTCCGCCCGCGAACCTCGGTCCGCCCGGAAACCGCTACCCCGATGGCCTCCTGCTGGCTGCCGCTAGGCGAACGGCCCGGCGGTTCCGCCGGGGGTAGCGCCAGGCTCGGTGGGTTCGGACCGACGAACCAGGAACTGGAGACGTGACGCCCGGGTGAACCCGGTTCCCAGCCTGCGGGCGAGCTCGAGGGTGGAGGTGCCCAGCAGGGCGTCGGCGCTTTCGATCCCGATACTCGCCAGCTGACGGCGCAGCCCGGGATCGAGGGCATCCAAATTGGCTACGGCCCCCACCGGCCCCGGGGCGACATTGGGCTTGGGGGCCCGGGGAATGAGCGTGGCATCGGCGCTGGGCGGGTCGGTGCGATCCAGCTCGCGCCACGTCCCGAGCAGCCGCTCCACCTGGGCGCTCTCGGGTCGGGTCGCCCCACGCTCGGCGGCGGACGGTGGAGCTTCTCGCGTGGCGCTCTCGTGGGCTTCCACCAGCTCCTCCAGGAAGTTCCCATCGACCCGCTTGGCCAGGATCTCCCCCTCACGCAGGAAGCGCTGAGCGAAGGACTCGCTCCAGCCAAGGCTCTCCACCAGCGAATCGGGGGCCGTCTCGAGCAGGTGATCGAGCGAGTCGAATCCCTCCCGCTGCAAGCGACGCAGGGTGCGCGGACCGTCGGCGTGGAGGGTGCAGAGCAGGGCGAGGGGGTCCATGGGGTACTCAGCGCAAGCCGGCCGTGGGGACGAGGGGCGGAGAAGGAGATTCGAGCGGCACGGAGGACGCCCCTGCCTTGAGCGTCACCTCCCGGGCCAAGGCATGGAAGTCAGCGGTCGCCCGACAGCGAGGATCGAAGCGGTTGACGGGGACGCCAAGGGCCGCGGCCTCGCGCAGACGGACACTCTCGTGGATCACGGTGTCGAGCAGCATGCTTCCGAAGCGCGCCGCCATGGCGATCAGGAAGTCGCGCGAGAACCGGCTGCGTCGATCGAACATCGTGGCCACGAAACGAAGCTCGAGGCCCCCCTCGACGGAGGCGGAGAGCTCGTCGACGATACGGGCCGCCTGCAGGGCACCCTGCAAGGAGAAGGCCCCGGTCTCGACCACGATCAAGGCCGTGTCCGCCGCACGCACCGCGTTGGCGCACAGGACGCCTTCGGCGCGGGGCGGACAGTCGATCAAGACCCAGTCGTAGCGCCCGTTCACATCCGCCAGGGCTTCGGCCAGTCGGCGCTCGGGGTAGACCTGTCGTTCGGCCATGGCGCTGAATTCGGCCAGCCGCGCCTGGGACGGAACCATGTGGAAGCCCGCTTCCGCGGCCAGGATGCAGCGCGCCAGGGGGGCCTTGTCCGCCAGGACCGGAAGCAGGGAGAGCTCCCCGTCGTCCGGCAAGCCGACCGCCAGGGTCGCATGGGCCTGGGGATCGAGGTCGATCAGAAGAACACGCTTGCCCGACTCGCTGAGGGCTGCCGCCAGGTGAACCGCGGTGGTCGTCTTTCCGGTCCCGCCTTTCTGATTCGCTAGGGCCCAAACATGCATGTCACCCTCGCTTATCCCCTTTGCACCGAAGCGATGCAACGAATTCCGCCCCAAGTCAGGACGGAAAAAGCGCCCCACCGGGGACTCAGCGAAGGGCGCCCCGCGCCCGCTCGAAGAACGGCCGCGCCGACTTGGCGTGGTCGAGCGGACCCCACTCCGCGATGCGCGCCAGGCTCCGGGCCGCTTCCGCGTCCGGGTTCGAGAGGCTGATGGGCACACGCGCTTCGACGCTCTCCTGCACGGCAGGATCGGTCGGGATCCAGTCGATCCACTCGGGAGAATGGCCCAGGAACCGGTGGGCCGCACCCCGGAAGCGCTCCCAGCCCGACTCGGCCGACTCCTGGGACAGGGCGCGGTTGAGGACCAGCCCCGAGCGCACGTAGGGATTGACCTTGTGGGCACGCTTGTAGAGGGCGTAGGCGTCGGAGAGCGCGGTGACCTCGGGGTTGGTCACGATGAGCAGGGTGCTGGTCGCGGCCAGGTGGGTCATCAGGGCGTAGCCCAGACCTGCCCCGTGATCGAAGATGATCAGGTCGAACTCGTACTCCAGGGGCTGCAGGGTCTCGAACAGGCGATCCAGCTCCCTGCGGGTCGGATTCGCCAGGACGTCCCGACCAACGCCCCCGGAGAGCAACTGCAGGCCTCCCGGCCCGGGAACCAAGGCCCCGTGGGCATCGACGTCACCGCGCATGACGTGCCCCAGATCGTGGCGCGGGGCCAGGCCCAGCAGCAGGTGAGCGTTGGCCATGCCGGCGTCGAAGTCGACCAGGAGCACCCGCTCGCCCCTCTGGGAGCGCAGGATGGCCAGGTTGCTGGCCAGGACGCTCTTGCCCGTCCCTCCCTTGCCGCTGCCCACGACGATGGATCGGGCCGCCTCCCGGGAGACAGGAATCTCCTTGCGGCGTCCCAGTCCCAGAAGGCGCCGATAGGCCCCGAACCGCCCTACTCCTCGCGTTTCGATCATCCGGAAACTGGGATACCTGGCGCGGACGAAACCGTCAACGGCTCGCCCGACTTCGAATGCCACATTCGCCCATGGATCCGGGCACTGCGGAGATCAGCCCATCTGAATCGGCTCGCCGATTCGGTGGAGTTTCATCAGGTTCGTCGATCGGGCCACGCCAGCGGGCACACCGGCGACGAAGACGACCTCTTCCCCGGGACTTACCAACTTCTGGGCAGAAAGGACTCGACAAGCCTCGCTCAGCAAGGTCTCGACATTCGTCTGGCGAGGCAGGTAGACCGGGCGCACGTGGGCCAGGGCCGTCATGTGGGACAGCGTTCTGTCGTGGGGACTGAGGGCGATGATCTCCGCCGACGGACGGTAGCGTGAGATCAGACGCACCGTGTTCCCGGTCTCGGTGAAGCAGACGATGTGCGACAGATGCAGCGCATCGGCCGCCTGGGCGGCAGCCAGGGCCATCGCGTTGGAGAAGGTCGGCTCCGACGTACGGAACCCCACCCGTGGAAGATCGGAGTAGCGCTGGGAAGCCTCGACCGCCCGGGCGATCCGGTTCATCGTGGCCACGGCCTCCACGGGGTTGTGCCCCACCGCCGTCTCGGCGGACAGCATGAGGGCATCGGTTCCATCGAGCACGGCATTGGCGACGTCGGCCACTTCGGCACGCGTCGGGCGCGACGAGGTCACCATGGACTCGAGCATCTCGGTCGCCGTGATCGTGAAACGCCCTTCCCGCAGGCAATCGTGGATCAGCGTCTTCTGGACGAGCGGGAGCTGCTCGAGCTCGACCTCGACGCCCAGATCCCCGCGCGCCACCATGACGCCGTCGGAAACGTCGAGGATCCCCTTGAGGTTGTCGATCGCGGCAACGCGCTCGATCTTCGAAACGATCAAGGCGTCGGGAACCAGGGCGCGCACGCGCACGATCTCCTCGGCCTTCGACACGAAGCTGACCCCGACGAGATCCACCCCGATCTCCCGCAGGAGCTCGAGGTCCTTGACGTCCTCGGGCGTGGGCAGCTCCGTTTCCAGATCGGTATCCGGCAGGTGCACTCCCTTGCGGTCACCGATCTTCCCCGGCCGCCTCACCCGGGCGCTCACGCCGCTCGCGTCGCTCTCCTCGACGACCAGCTCCACCGCTCCATCCGCGAGATAGACGCGGTGACCTGGATCGAGGGCTCCGAGGAACCCCTCGAAGTCGAAGCGAATCTCTCCCTGCTCGGAAAGGCCCCCGCCTTCGCGAAAGCGCACGACCTCCCCCTCGACCAGGTCCCGGGTGCCACCCGGGAAGCTTCCCAGACGCATCTTCGGACCGCGAATGTCCGCAAGGATCCCCACGGGCACGCCCATCTTCTCGCTGCCGGCGCGGACCGCCTCCGCCCGGCGGCGGTGGTCGTCGGCCGTCCCATGGCTCAGGTTGAGTCGGGCCACGGACATCCCGGCATGGATCATGGCCTCGATCCGGTGCTCGCAGGCCGGGCCGATGGTGGCGACGATCTTGGTGTGAGCTCGCCCGAGGAGTCCGGACCTAAAAGTGAGTGGGCCTGCCATCCGCCTCCTTGTACCAAGAGGCGGGCCCTCGACCCAGATTCAGGAGGCCATCCGAGAAATCTCGTGGTCGGCCGACTCGACCCAGGCCACGGCCTCGAGGAAGGCTCCCCGGACGTCCGAGGCCGGCAAGCGGAAGGAGCCGACGCTGGACCAGTCGCGATTGCGCACGCCGGCAGCACCGCGCGATGGCCCCACCCAGCTGCCGTTGTCCTGCAGGCCGCCGTAGACGTTGTACGGCAGGGACTGGTCGACAGCGACGTGGTAGAACTGCGCGGCGCAGAAGTTGTCGTAGACCTCCCACGTGTTCGTGCCGTCGAACGACATGTTCACGCCGCCGTCGCACAGGGCGACGACGTGGTCGCTGTCCATCGGGTTGACCCAGATGTCGTGGAAGTCGACGTGGATGCCGCGGTTGCACTGGCGGAAGCGCTTGCCGCCGTTCTGGCTGCGCCACAGCTGGATGCCGCAGACGTAGATCGTGTCGATGTCGTTGGGGTCGACGGTGAACAGCCCGGCCGAGAGCGCGACGGCGAAGG
>JAUIEE010000344.1 GCA_030428965.1 bacterium
CCACCGCGATCACCTGGCCCAGGCGTGCCTTGACCTCTTGCACGTTGGACGCCGTCTTCTCGTACTGGCTGTCCTTGGGCATCACGACCACGACGGGCATGTTCTCGTCGATCAGCGCGATGGGCCCATGCTTCATCTCGCCAGCGGCGTAGCCCTCGGCGTGGGCATAGGAGATCTCCTTGAGCTTCAGCGCCCCCTCGAGCGCGATGGGGAAGCCGAGACCGCGCCCGAGGAACAGCATGTGCTCGGCGTGCATGAACTTGCGCGCGACCTCTTGCACGGTGTCCGCGTGCTCCAGCACTTGCCGCATGCGCTCGGGGGTCTCCACCAACGCTTGAATCAAGGTGTCAGCACGTTCTTGACTCAGCTTTCCTCGCCCCCGGCCGATGAAGATGGCGAGCATCAGCAAGGCGACGAGCTGGGTGGTGAAGCACTTGGTCGAAGCGACCCCGATCTCCGGCCCCGCGTGGGTGTAGAGCGCGCCATGGCTCTCTCGAGGGATGGCGCTGTCCAGCACGTTCGCGATCGCCAGGACGTGGGCTCCGGCTTCCTTGGCGGCGCGCACGGCGGCCAGGGTATCCGCGGTTTCACCCGATTGACTCACGGCGACGACCAGATCGCGGTCCGTGAACACTGGCTCGCGGTAGCGCACTTCGCTGGCCAGCTCCGTTTGCGCGGGGATGCGGGCGAGCGCCTCGATCCAGTAACGGCCGTTGAGACACGCGTGGTAGCTGGTTCCGCACGCTAACAGGTAGACGCGGTCGATCTTCTGCAGGGTCTCTGGATCCAGACCCAGCTCCGCGGCGACGAAGTTGCCCTCTTCGCGCAGTACGCGCCCACGCAGCGTGTCCTCCACGGCGCGGGGTTGCTCGAAGATCTCCTTGAGCATGAAGTGCTTGAAGCCCCCCTTCTCCGCCTGGACCGGGCTCCAGTCGATGCGCTTCGGCTTGCGATCGACTGGCTTGCCGTCGACCGTCTCGATGCGGTAGCCGCCCGACCTGAGCTCCGCCATCTCTCCATCTTCGAGGAACAGCATGTGACGCGTGTGCTGGAGCAGCGCCGGGATGTCGGAGCCGCACAGCATCTCGCCCTCGCCCACACCAATGACCAGCGGAGAGGCGCTCTTGGCGACCACCAGCACGTCGGGGGACTGCTTGGAGACGACCGCGAGAGCGTACGCGCCACGTACCCGACCGAGCGCCTCACGCACCGCATCGAAGAGCGGCTGCTTGCCCCCAGCGAAGGCCTTGTTGACCAGGTGGGCGGCGATCTCGGTGTCGGTGTCCGACGAGAACTTCACGCCTTCGGCCTCCAGCTCGCGCTTGAGCTCGACGTGGTTCTCGATGATGCCGTTGTGCACCACGGCCACGTCGCCGGCCTGGTGAGGGTGAGCATTGGGCTCGCTGGGGCGCCCATGAGTTGCCCAACGGGTGTGTCCCAACCCGGTGCACCCCTGTAGCGGACGCGACTCGAGCGCTCGTGCCAGGTTGTTCAGTTTCGATGTGGATGTCCTGGCCATCGTGGACGGCGAGGCCCGCTGAGTCATAGCCGCGGTACTCGAGCTTGCGCAGTCCGTCGATCAGGATCGGTGCCGCCTGGAGTGAGCCCACGTAACCAACGATTCCACACATGCGTCGCCTCTTTCCTTCTCACCTGAGCGCCTTCGCCGAGGCGCTCGTGCACTGATCCGTACGCCAGGGTGGTGACAAAACCTACCCAGCCTGCGGTGTGGTAGCGTCCCGCGCTGGCCGCGGCAATCGATGATGCCGTTCCGACGGGCGGCCTGACGGGGAGCCGTCAGTACGGGTTGTCGCCAGCGGGCGGCTTCGGCGCCACCGGGGGCGTGGGAGCGGCTGGCGGCTTCGGCGTGGTAGCGGTCGGAAACGCAGCGGTGGTCGGGGGCTTTGGCTGCGCAGTAGCGGTGGGCTCGCTGGTCGCGGTCGGCTTGGCAGTCGCGGGCGGCTTGGACTTTGGCGGGTTGGCCGGTTTCGGCGCTGGTGCGCTCGGCTGGACCTTGGGCTCCTCGACCTTCGGAACTTCCACCTCGGGCTCGTCGACTTCTGGCTCCACCGGTGCGGAAACCGCAGGAGCCTCCGTCACGGTCGGCTCCGAGGTCGGTGTCAGCGCGGGGCGCTCGGGGGGCGCAAGCGACTGGGCAGCGCTGGCGCTCGGCTCGGGCGCCGCCTTCGGCTGGTTGTCCCCCATGAACTTGGTCACGATCAGAAACGCCAGCAGACCGAGCGCAGCCACGAGCGCGAGCTTGGCGATGGGCGGCAGCGCCTTCTTCTGAGGCTTCGCAGGCCCCGCATCGGAGCTGCGATCCTCATCGTCGTCGTCTTCGTCGTGAGACGTGGCCTTGGTGGCCGCCGGAGCCGCCGCCTTCTTCTTCGGGGGCTCCGGAACCTCGGGCGCGGGTAAGCCGTGCGCTTTGGCCCGAGCGCTCTTCGCCCGCAAGTCTTTGCGCTTTTTCCGCGAGGTTTTTTTTGCCGCCATGGTTTGACCGAGTGAGAGCGCCTCGTTCAGCCGTTCAGGGCTTCGGCGCCGCCGATGATCTCCATCAGCTCCGTGGTGATCGCTGCCTGGCGCGCGCGGTTGTACTGCAACGTCAGCGATCCGATCATGTCACCCGCGTTCTTCGTCGCAGAGTCCATCGCGGTCATCCGCGCGCCAAGCTCTGAGGCCATCGACTCGTAGAGCGCCCGCAGGATGCTGATCTCGATGTACATGGGGACCAGACGGTTCATCAGCGCGGCCTTGTCGGGCTCGAATATGAACTCGACTTCGTCGGTCTCGTTGGGGACCTCCGACTCCTCAGGCGTGGGCAGCCCCAGGGGGAACAACGGCTCGGCCTTGACCACCTGGGTCATGGCGCTCTTGAACTCGTTGTAGACGAAGTAGATGGCGTCCACCGGCTCGTCGTCCGAATCGGAGCTCGCCGGCCCGTCCTGGGGAGGAGGGCTGCCCGCTCCCTCGGCCTGGGCCGCCTGCTGCTCCTTGTAGATCACCTCGCCGAGCTTCTGGGCCTTCTCCTGGAAGGTCTTCAGAGCGGCCTCGATGCGGCCCTTGTCCTCGGACTCGGAGGCCTTCTTCAGCTCTTCCTTGGCTTCCTCGATCGCCTTCTGATCACCCTCGGAGAGCTTGTCCTTGTGCTCGGCCAGCTGCTTGTCGGTCTCGTAGACCATGTGATCGACCTGGTTCTTCAGGTCCACCAGCTCGCGTCGCTCTTTGTCCGCGCCGGCGTTGGCTTCCGCCTCACGCCGCATGCGCTCGACGTCCTCTTCGCTGAGGCCCGAGGAAGCCTCGATGCGGATGGTCTGCTCCTTGCCGGTGCCCTTGTCGACCGCCTTGACGTTCAGGATGCCGTTGGCGTCGATGTCGAAGCTGACCTCGATCTGGGGCATGCCGCGCGGAGCCGGCGGAATTCCGTCCAGGTGGAACTTGCCGAGGGTGCGGTTGTCCTTGGCGAACTCGCGCTCCCCCTGCAGCACGTGGATCTCCACCGAGGGCTGGCTGTCCGAAGCGGTCGAGAAGGTCTGGGACTTCGAGGTCGGGATGGTCGTGTTGCGCTCGATGAGCTTGGTGGCCACGCCGCCCAGGGTCTCGATGCCCAGGGAGAGCGGGGTCACGTCGAGCAGGACGACGTCGGAGACCTCGCCGGCCAGGATCGCGCCCTGGATGGCGGCTCCCACGGAGACCACCTCGTCGGGGTTGACGCCCTTGCTCGGCTCGCGCTGGAAGATCTCCTGGACCTTCTTCTGGACCATGGGGATGCGGGTGGAACCTCCGACCAGGATCACCTCGTCCACGTCCGCGGGCTTGAGCCCCGCGTCCTCGAGGGCCTTGCGGCAGGGACCTTCGGTGCGCTGGATCAGCGCCTCGGCCAGCTGCTCGAACTTGGCGCGGCTGATCGACAGCTGAAGGTGCTTGGGACCGCTGGCGTCGGCCGTGATGAAGGGCAGGTTGATGTCGGTCTGGGGAGCGCTCGAGAGCTCGCACTTGGCCTTCTCGCAGGCCTCCTTGAGGCGCTGCAGGGCCATCGAGTCCTGGCGGATGTCGATCCCCGAGGACTGCTTGAACTCGGCCGAGACGTAGTCGATCAGGGCCTCGTCCAGGTCGTCACCGCCCAGGTGCGAGTCACCGTTCGTGGAGAGCACCTCGAAGACGCCGTCCCCGATGTCGAGGATGGAGATGTCGAAGGTCCCGCCGCCGAAGTCGTAGACCGCGACCTTGCCGCCCTTCTTCTTGTCCAGGCCGTAGGCCAGGGCCGAGGCGGTCGGCTCGTTGATGATGCGCACGACCTCGAGGCCGGCGATCTTGCCGGCGTCCTTGGTCGCCTGGCGCTGGGAGTCGTTGAAGTAGGCCGGAACCGTGATGACCGCCTGCTCGACCTTCTCGCCCAGGTAGGCCTCGGCCGCTTCCTTGAGGTAGGAGAGCACCATGGCGCTGAGCTCGGGCGGCGTGAACTGCTTGTCGTCGATCTTGACCTTGACCAGCTCGTCCGCTGCCCCGACGAGCTCGTAGGGCACGGTCTTCTCCTCGGCCGCGACCTCGTGGTGCCGGCGCCCCATGAAGCGCTTGATGGAGAAGATCGTCTTGTGAGGGTTGGTCACGGCCTGACGCTTGGCCGCCGCGCCCACGAGACGTCCGTCGCCCTGGAAGGCCACCACCGAAGGCGTCGTGCGAGCCCCCTCGAGGTTCTGGATGACTTGGGGCTCGCCCCCCTCCATGACGGACACGACCGAATTGGTGGTGCCCAGGTCGATCCCGATGATCTTGGTTTGCTTGCTCATGCTTTGGCTTTGTCTCCGTGCGGGTCACTCCGCGTGGCCTTCCAGTAACAAACCCCATGCCAAAGCCCATGGGGCCTCCCAGGACGCTTCCATCCCCCGCCGCACTGTCCTGTTGGCAGTCTCCGACCCGCTTCGGCCAAATTGGCAGGCAGCGCGCCGCGCCGAGGACCACTTTGGCGGGTCGCGACGTCTTCGAACGGTTGGAGGGCGATTTCCGATCCCAGCTACCCCCCGGAACCTTCCATGTCCAACCTCGCCCAAGCCCCGCTCCTCGGTTCCTTGCTGCTCCTGCTCGCGCCCTCCGCCGCGGGCCAGAAGCTGCTGGCCACCAGCGAGGAAGCCGCTGGCGTCTGCTTCTCCGAATACGAGGACGGAACGATCACCCCCAGGTTCTGCCTGTCGGGCTGGACGGATCCCGGCGGGCTCGACTTCCATCCCCGCACGGGCCAGCTCTACTTCGCCAACGGTGCCGGGCTCTGGACGGTGTCCTACGCATCGAGCAGCCCGTCCGTCCATCCGGTCGGGCAGGTGGGCGGCTCTACGGGCTTCGATTCCGTCTCTTTCACACCCTCCGGTGAGCTCTTCGGCCTGCGAACCTCGGGCCAGAATCAGTTCCTGGTTCGCATCGACACGGAAACCGGAGGATGGTCGGGAATCGGGATCGGCCCGCCGAACCGCTTCACGGTCCTGGAGTACTCCCCCAGGGAGCGCGCCTTCATCGCCTTCCAGGACGACGGACGCCTCTATCGACTGAGAGCGACCCTAGAGCCCCAGAACGTGCTCTACCTGGGGATGCTCCACCACAGGGATACGGGGGAGGTCCTGACCGGCATCACG